>JAHFTO010000003.1:0-91229 GCA_023269355.1 Chlamydiota bacterium
TGAACAGGGATACGGCTGGCTCCGCCCTTGCTCACTTCGATGTAATAGCCAAAGGCTTTTGTGTAGCCTACTTTCAAGGTTTTGATCTGCGTTTCTTCTTTCAGAGCGACTTGGTAGTTTGCAATCCAAGTGTGGCTATCGTTTTGTAGCGATTTGAGTTGATCGAGCTCTGGATGAAACCCTGTGCGGAAGATGTTGCCATCGCTTAAGCGAAGAGGCGGGGTGTCGACAAGAGCGCTTTGCAGTTTTAAAACGATTTTTTTCACATCGAGCAGTTTTTCTTTGGCGCGTTCAATTCCATTAGATGTGATCGGTTTAAGAAGAGTCGATAGAGGATCGATATGTTCTAAAGAAAATCGCAATGCAGCCAAATCGCGCGGGGAAGCATAGCCTGTTTCGATGCGCATCATGAGCCGCTCTAGATCGCGGATTTCGCTCAAATGGGAAAAAATTTGTCCCCAGTATTCAGAATGTTCCAAAAATGCAGCGATGCTGTCTTGGCGCAATTTGATCTCTTCGGGATCTAGCAGGGGGTGGGCAAGCCAGTTTTTCAAAAGGCGTCCACCCATCGGCGTTTCTGTCTGATCGAGAACTTTGAGCAACGTGTGGGATTTTTTATCGCCATGGAGGGATTCAAATAACTCCAGATGCTTTTGTGTAGAGCGATCAAGCTGCATGTAATGATGTAAATGCTCTTTGGTAATCGACTTGATATGATCGATAGAGAGATTTAAATCATCTCGGACGTAATGCAAAATGGCGCCAGAGGCATTGATGGCGGCGGTCATCCCTTTGAGGCCAAAACCATCGAGATTGTGGATGCGAAAGTGGCGGAGGAGTACATCGCAAGCGTGGCTGTGGTCGAAGTGCCAATCTTCTTTAAGAGTAATCGCGCATTTAAACCGGGATGTAAACTCTTCAATGATCTCTCCCTGTTTTTTTTGCCATTTCTCTGCAAGGAGGATCTCTTTTGGTGCGATGCGGCAGAGTTCATCGGCAAGTGCTTTGGCGCTATCGAATTCCATTGCCTTGAAATCGGCTGTTGTTAGATCGAGAATGCTTAGGCCGTGGATTTCTCCCGTTTGGGTAATGCATGCCAAAAAATTGTTGGATTTTTCAGATAGAAGGGATGAGTTGACGACAGTGCCAGGTGTGACAACGCGAACGACTTCTCGTTTGACGATCCCTTTTACCTCTTTGGGATCTTCCATTTGTTCGGCGATCGCGACCCGGTATCCCTTTGACACAAGTCTGTCGATATAGGTTTCGCTGGAATGGAAAGGAACACCAGCCATGGGAATTTCTTGCCGCTTGGTCAGCGTCAGGGCGAGTTCTTTAGAAATTAAAACGGCGTCTTCGTAGAAGGCTTCGTAGAAATCGCCTAGGCGGAAAAATAAAATGGTGCCTGGGGCGCTCTTTTTGCAGGAATGCCACTGCGCCATCATGGGGGAAATTTTTTGTTCAGTCTCGAGTGTGATCATTCTCTTCAGTATACTGGCCGAGCAGTTTTTCCCACCAGGTTTTCTGAGAATCTGTACCCGAAGGATTGGAGAGAGTGTGTTCTCTGTTTTCTTGCGACGATTGCTGTTGGAAAAAAGAACTATTTGCTGAAATTGCTTCGCTGAATGATTTGGCAACAGCGGGATGAGCCGAAGTAGCGGAAGAAGCGACAGTTTTTTTCTGTTCCTCATCCGGCAAGGTGAGGGCTTTTTGGATTTGACTTCGACAGCTTTGACACCACAGGAGCAATACTTTTAAATCACTGTCGAGCGTGCTCAATTGTTCTTTGATTTCTTCGAGAGAAAGATGATCTTTGGAACTCTTAAGTCTAGAGGGCATGCTTGAAGATTGGCTAAGTTCCAGCTTGTATTGAAATGTTTTAATGAGCAATGGAATCATCACTTTTTTGATCTGGTCGCGCAATTGGCCTAAGGAAGGCTCGCTAAGCGCTCCTGTTTGAGTGAAGTGGGAAATTTTTTCCTCTGAAAGAGAAAATGCGTTTACAGATTCCATTTCGTTGTCACTCATGTTTTACCTTATAATTCCTATACACCCAGGTTGATTCAAAACCTTTTGAATCAATTTGGGTATAGCTTGGGTATAGCATAGATCCTCTTTTAATTCTCCGTGGGTTTATTTTAAAGAGAATTTTAATGAGGTGGGATTTGTCCACTCTTGGTAATAATAGGATCTATACCCAAAGTGAGTCAAAAAATGGTTCCTAGGCTGTGTCAAAGCCCCGGGGTTAAGATTCCCGCAAGTGGGTCCATATTTGAGAACATAGGACCCACTTGCGGGAACTCAACCGCGGGAGCTTTCACGCAGCCTAGGAACCATTTTTTGACTCACTTTGGGTAATATAAGCAGAGACTTACACGGAGCCCCATGTTCACAAAAGAAAGTTTAGAGCTTTTGCGGCAGCGCATTGATTTGGCAGATGTTTTATCTGCTCATTTGTCGCTGCAAAGATCAGGATCGTCTTATAAGGCTCTATGTCCTTTTCATGAAGAAAAAACTCCTTCTTTTATGGTCCAAAAAGGGGACTCCCATTACCATTGCTTCGGATGCGGCGCTCATGGAGATGCTATAGCCTTTTTAATGACCCATCTTAAAATGGGGTTTTCTGAAGCAGTAGAGAATTTGGCTGAAAGATTCCAGGTCACTCTTGAAAAAAGCGAGGAGCCTCAAGGAGAAAAAGGGCCGAGTAAAGCCGCATTGAAACAGGCAATGGACTTAGTTTGCCACTTGTATCATTACTTACTTCTTTACTCTGCTGAGGGACAGATCGCCCTTCGCTATTTGTACGACAGAGGTTTAGACCTCGATTTCATCAAGCAGTTCCAAGTTGGATTTGCTCCCCGGCAAGCGGATTTGATGATGCGGTATTTAAGAGCGCGGGGCGTCGACGATCGCATTGCTGAGCAGGCGGGATTGATTTCTGTTTCTCAATCTGGAAGGGCGAGAGATTTTTTCTGCGAAAGGATCACCTTTCCCATTCGCGATGCTTTGGGCGCAGTGATTGGTTTTTCCGGAAGAAAATTCAAGGAAGAGACCTTTGGCGGCAAATACATCAACACCCCTGAAACCCCTCTTTTTAAAAAATCACGGGTTCTTTTTGGACTGAGCTATTCCCGCAGTAGGATAGCTAAAGAGGGAAAAGCGATTATTGTCGAAGGTCAAATTGATTGTTTGAGACTCATTCATGCAGGTTTTAATTATACTGTTGCCGGACAAGGAACGGCATTTGGAGAAGACCATGTGAAAGAGCTGCTGCATTTGGGTGTGAAACAAGTGTATCTTTCTCTAGATGCCGATGGAGCAGGGCGAGAGGCTTCTGTAAAGATTGGACATCTATTTCAAAAAAAGGGCGTTGAAGTACTCGTCATCAATCTTCTCGATGGCATGGATCCCGATTCGTGGCTTACAGAAAAAGGCCCAGAAAGTTATAGCCAGCTGTTGAACAAGGGTCAAGATTACTTGTCCTTCCTGTTTTCTCATTTGTCAAAAGGCGCGGATCTTTCTTCTCCTTCGAAAAAAAATGAGATCGTCAGCGCTATTGTCGAACGGATCAAGCAGTGGGAAATGCCGGTGATGATTCATGAGAGCCTCAGAAAATTAGCAGAAATTGCAAAAGTACCCGAAGCTACACTTGGCATCGGACAGATCTCCCTTCCCGACCTATTTATCAAAAAGAGCGCTTCTATCCAAATTCAAGAGGTCGATCCCAATCGCATTTTAGAAGGGGATTTTATCCGTTGGCTTGTTTTTACTTCCTCGCAATATCCCCAAATTGTCGCCATAGCTAAAGCAAATATCTATAAAGAGAACCTTTGCATTTCTGGAGCAGCAAAGCTCTATGGGGAGTTTTTGAAGGCATTGGATGAAGGTAGGTCGTGCGATCTTCTAACTCTTGGATCTTGTTTGGAAAGTGAAGAGGATCAAAAATTACTCAGTGAAATTATGCAGCGGAAAATCAATATCGCAAAAGCAGAAGAAGGATTTAAGGAAACAGTCCGCAAAATCCTTGTCAGGCAGTGGATGCAGGAAAGTGAAGCGATCCGGTCCAAGTTGCATAGCGGAACGCTGAACGACGAGGAAGCCCTCGATTTGAGCCGGCAGTTTGTAGAAATCAAAAAGAAAATTCCCGAGGTTCTTATACCCAACTAAGAAATAGTGGCTCAAATTCTTCTTAGCTGATAAATTCTTGGGATTATAACCAGGTTGACTCAAAATTTGGCCAAAAGGCGGGATTGAAAGCACCGCCTTTTGGCCAAATTTTGAGTCAACCTGGGTATATATAAAACCCCACAACCCAAATTTGAAAAATGAAAGATTTTATTGCTTATTTGATAAAAAACCTCGTCGACCAGCCCGATGCAGTAGAGGTGCAAATTTTTGATGGCCAACAGGGCACTGTTGTTGAAGTCAAGGTTTCTGCAGAAGATATCGCTAAAGTTGTCGGTAAACAGGGAAGAACGATCAAATCTTTGCGCACCATTGCCATGACGGTCGGAGCTCGTTTTGGCAGGCGAGTAAGATTGGAACTTGTACACTGAGATTATCTCCTTCTATGGGATTGATTTTTGAAGAGAAAGAAGTAAAAATATTTTTATCCGATTTTACACTGCCTCAGAAGCAGAAGCATCCTCCTCATTCTAAAAAAAAGAAAGTCATTGTTATTTCAGGTCCGACATCTGTTGGAAAAAGTCAGTTAGGCCTCATTGTTGCAAAAGCAATCGGGGGAGAGATTATTTCAGCGGATTCGATGCAAGTTTACCGAGGGATGGATATAGGTACCGCAAAGGTGAGCCTTGCAGAGAGAAAACAAGTTCCTCATCACCTTATCGATAGTAGAGACCTCGATGAAACGTTTAACGTTGTCGAGTATTATCAGGAAGCTTGGCATGCCATTAAAGAGATTATAGATAAAGGGGCTGTTCCCATTGTTGTGGGCGGCAGCGGCTTTTATATCCATTCGCTTATCTACGGACCCCCGAGCGGGCCTCCTTCAGATCCTCAAATCAGAAAAATGTTTGAAGAAGAGATGGAATCGAAGGGAGCGCAGATCCTATACGATAAACTGAAAGAACTCGATCCCGATTACGCGATTTCAATTACCCAAAATGATCGCCATAAGATCGTACGAGCTTTAGAAATTATGGCTTTAACAAAGCAAAAGGTTTCCAATCTCCCACCTGTATCCTCAGAAATGTCTGAACAATTTGATTTTAGGTGCTGGTTCCTTCACGAATCCAAAGAATCCCTTTATCCACGCATTGAAATGCGCTGCGATAAAATGATCGCGGACGGCTTTGTCGAAGAAGTGAAAAGATTGGAGAAAGAGGGATTGAGCAAAAATCCCACAGCATCGCAGGCCATCGGGTACCGGCAATGCCTCGATTATCTCAATTCTCTTCAAACGCAAGAGGATTGGGATCGGTTTGTTCAGGTTTTTAAACAGGCTTCAAGGCGCTATGCTAAACGGCAGTTTACTTGGTTTCGCAAAGAACCTCTTTTCCGGTGGCTGAATATTGAAAATCTACCGATGGAAAACGCAGCGGAGATCATCATACAGGATTGTGAACAGAGTTTTTAATGAAACCCGTTTCACTTGAGACGGATATAAATGTTAAGACTTTTCTTTATTTATTTTTGAATTATAATACCTTCACTAAAATACAAGATTGCTTTACTATTCTTTTTTCACCCCCTAAAGTAAGTGGTAAAATGAGCGAAGATAACGAGATCATCGATGAACCTGAAGATATTCTACATGAAGAATTCGCAAGTGAAAGGAGTGAAGACGAACCTGGTTCTTTAGAGGGGGGGACTGTGAGCTCGGAAGGTTCTGAGCCTTCAGAAGTAGTAAAAGAAAAGGAACCTGCAGGTGACCGAAAAGGTATCTCAGCCCTTTTTTCCGAGTTCATGAGCCAATTTCAAGAAGAAACTTCAGCTGAAAAGAAGATCCGGCTCAGCATCGACTTCATGCGCGCAGCGCTTTCGAATGGGGGGACTCCTCGGTTTAAAGACTTTTGGGAAGGGAGGAGAATGTGCCTTCCTCTGTTTAAAGAAAATATTACTCCTAAAGTTCGTTCGCAGCTCTGGGGCTTTTATATAGAGCTTTCTACGGAAGCAAAGCGATTAAAGGAAATTCTCGACGAGCAGTCGGCATTTGCTGTCGAACAGATTGAACTAGCCATACAAGCTTTAGAAAGGGATTTGGAGCACGATGCATTGCTGCTTACGCAAAAGCATGTTGAGACGATGGAGTTTAGAAGCATTACTCTAAATGAAAAGGCGCAAGTTTATAATGCCATCCAAAAAGAGTTGATGGTTCTCAATTCTTTAGCTTCTCGAGTCAATGCGATGCGGAAAGAGGTTGTAAAAACGGAGATGCGGATTCGCATCAAGAATAAACTGCTTGAGCGCTTGTCTCTGTGCGGCGATAAGATTTTTCCAAAGCGTAAAGAGCTGATTAAAAAGATTTCCAATGAATTTATTGGGGACGTGGATAAATTTATTGAATCCCATTTTCAAGATGAGGAATTCCAAAAAGTTCCTCTTTTTGCACTTCGAGAAGAGATCAAAGAACTACAAGCGATTGCAAAAATTCTCACTTTAAATACGCACGCCTTTACAGAAACGCGCCTTAAACTCAGCGGCTGTTGGGATAAACTCAAAAATTGCGAAAAAGAACGCAAGAAAGAAACACAGCAAAAACGTCAAGTCTATAAGCAAAACTATGATCTTGTTATGGAAAAGATCAAACCATTTGCTGAAAGCTGTGTTTCTGGACTTTCTATGGAAGATTGCAATAAACAGTCTGCTGAGATTCTCGACTTCATGAGAACTGTAGAACTAGGACGCGATGAGGTGCGCGCATTGAAGGATGAGATTCAGAATGCGAGACGCGCTCCTTTTGAAAAAGCGAAAGCAGAAGAATTCGAACGTCAGAAAAGAGAAAAAGAAGCGGAGACGTTGCGTAGGGAAAAAATCAATGCTCTAAAAGAAGATTTAAACACTCTTCTTTCTCAAGTAGATAGTACGAACTTGGAAACATTGATGGCAAAGCGCGAAGAGCTGGTCAAACATTTTGAAGAAGTTTCACTTGTCAAAGCAGAGAGACAGATTGTCGATCGCCTTTTGAAACAATTAAAAGACGCCATTGATGACAAGAGAGAAAAAGCTCTTCTTATGTTGTCCGATGATGATTTGAAAGCCCTTGAGCAGTTAAAGGTTGTCTTAGAAGAACGAAAAGCAAGACGCGCAGAAGTTAAAAATCAATTAGAGCAATATCGCAAAATGCTCGGTGGCTCAGGCTTTGATTTCGAAAAAGCGATGATGTATCGCGAAATGATCGAGACAGAAAAAGCGACATTAGAAAAAATGAATGCCATGATAGATGAAATCGAAGAAAAAATTGAGCAAATCGAGGGTTAGAGGGACGGTATGAAAAGAGGGCCGTGCGTTGGTCCTGGTTATTTTGGTTTAGCAGTTTTTGATCTTGATAAGACAATTGTTTCTGACAATTGCAGCTTTGATTTTTGCCGCTATCTAGTAAAGAGAAAAGTGCTACCTTTCTCTTCGCTTTTGTATTCTCTTTTTTACTACATCAAACACCTCTTTTTTGGGAGTAGTTTGACCGATCTTCATAACAACATTTTCGAGCATCAACTGCGAGGGAAGTCCCTTGAAAAAATTGAAGCCCATGTCGAGCCCTTTTTAAGGGAATATCTTGATTCTAAGTTTTATATCCCCGTGTTAACCAAGCTTCGGCTTGCTCAGCATCTTGGAGTATACACATTGATCCTTTCAAATTCCCCCCAATTTTTGGTGGAGAAAATTGCCCATTTCTTAGGAGTTAATGAGTGGCGCTCAACCCAGTATGCAGTTGACAGTAAGCAAAACCTATGCCACATTACGTCGATCATGCAAGGGGAGGATAAGGCTTTGTGCGTGAAGGAAATTGCTGAAAAATTGTCGATAGGAAAAGACCGAATTACTGCATATTCGGATAGTTTTCTCGATCTGCCACTGCTTCTTGAAGCTGGCACTCCTGTCGCTGTTAATCCCGATCGCAAGCTTCGCCGTTACTGTTTGCAGCATCAATGGTCCATTTTATGAGCAAAAAAAAGGTGGGAATTCTTGGGGGAAGTTTTGATCCTGTACATTTTGGACACCTTAACTTAAGCATTTCCCTCAAAGAGACGTGCATGCTTAACGAGGTTTGGCTTGTCCCAGCAGGGTTATCTCCATTCAAACAAGAAACCCCTCCCAGTGTTTCTTCAGAACATCGCCTTGCCATGTTAAAATTGGCAACTTCTCACATTCCAGGTTTCCGCATCCTGACCGATGAAATCGAGCGTAACGGACCTTCCTATACGATTGATACTGTGCGCAAACTGTCCGAAGATAAATCTTTGCAGCTACATTTGCTACTTGGCGATGATCAAGTGCCCCATTTCCACTTGTGGAAAGATGCTGAAGAACTGGCAACGCTTGCGCCTTTATTAATCGGAACCCGAGAAAACCTTGAAGGAACTCTTGGAAAAAGGATTAAGATCCCCATTTTTGAGGTGAGCAGCACCCTGGTGCGCCAAAGGCTAAAAAATAAGTTATACTGCGGCCATTTAGTTCCTGCCTCTGTTCTGGACTATATTGCACAACATCATCTATACTAGCTCTCTCAGAACATAATTTTTTAACGTTGTGAAAAATGACTCAGATTGATGAAACATTTTATTTGAACTCAATAGCTCAAGCTATTTTTGATAAAAAAGGCTTTAATATCTTAGCTCTTGATGTCCGTGGGATTTCCAGTTTAACGGATTATATTATCATTGCTGAAGGCAATGTGGAAAAGCACGTGAGCGCCATTGCTGAAGGGATTATGGAGAATCTTGAATCCCAAGGTCAAAGAGCTCTTTATGTCGAAGGGTTAGGTGATGGCGATTGGATTGTTTTAGACTATCTGCACATCATGGTCCATCTATTTACACCTGAGATGCGTGAAAAATATCATTTGGAACAGCTCTGGAAAGAAGGTCAAATCGTCGATGTAAATATCGATGTCGGACAAAAAAAAGCATAGCTTTTCTTTGAAAATTCTATAAAAATTATTGTTTATTACTCTTCTCAACTCTTCCAAACCTCGGTTGCTAAATTAATTGATTTAGTGTATCCTAGTGCTCAATATATAAGAGGAAACTTATGGCAAAAAAACGGGTCGTAGTTACAGGAATGGGGGTTGTCTCCTGCTTTGGTACGGATGTGGATGTGTTTTACAATCAGCTTCTTGCTGGCCAAAGCGGTATCACTTTAATTGAAGGTTTTCCTTGTCAAGACTATCCTACTCGTTTTGCAGGTGCCGTACGCGATTTTGACGTAGGAAACTATCTCGACAAGAAACAAGCCAGACGAGTCGACCCTTTCATTCGCTATACTGCTGTTGCAGGAAAAAAAGCATTGGAACACGGCGGGCTTAGCGGAGAGGCTTTTGAGAAGCTAGATAAGTCGCGCGCTGGAGTTCTCATTGGTTCTGGTATGGGAGGCATGAACGTCTTCTACGAAGGAACAGAGACCCTTTTGACAAAGGGATATGGTCGCATGACCCCATTTTTTGTCCCTTATATCATTACCAACATGGGGGGAGCCCTCCTTGCGATCGATCTTGGGTTCATGGGACCTAACTATTCCATCTCTACAGCTTGTGCGACTGCCAACTATTGTATCTATTCTGCAGCGGAACATATCATGCATGGCAATGCAGACGTGATGCTTTGCGGCGGAAGTGAATCAGCGATCAATCCTATTGGTTTGGCAGGATTCGTCGCTTGCAAGGCTCTTTCAGAGCGCAATGATGAGTTTCAAACAGCATCGCGTCCTTGGGATAAAACCCGCGATGGATTTGTGATGGGCGAGGGATCTGGAGTGCTTCTCTTGGAAAGTCTTGAGCATGCTCAGGAAAGAGGAGCTACAATCCTTGGTGAGTATCTCGGCGGAGCGATTTCATGCGATGCACATCATATGACAAATCCGCGCGAAGACGGTCTTGGCGTTAGCATTTGTATTGAAAAAGCGATAAAGCAAGCTGGCATTGACATAGAACAGATTAATTACATTAATGCCCACGCGACATCAACACCTGTTGGAGATCTGTGCGAGGTTCGCGCAATACGTAAAGTTTTTGGCCCTCATGCAAATCACGTAAAGATGAATGCAACGAAGTCAATGACTGGTCACTGTTTGGGAGCTGCAGGCGGTATCGAAGCGATCGCAACGATTAAAGCGATTCAGACAGGCATGCTTCATCCAACGATCAACCATCTGACCCCTGAAGAAGAACTAGAAGGAATTGATGTAGTGCCCAATGTTGCAAAACCGCATCAGATAACAGCTGCATTAAGCAATTCATTTGGTTTTGGCGGACATAATTCCTCTTTGATTTTTGGACCATACACGGCACAACCGTAGGCTGGAATGATAAAAGTAGAATCTTTTGGCATCGTCCCTTTTTCAAAGCAAGAGGGGATATGGAAAGTTCTTTTGATCCTTCATAGCCAAGGCAATCACTGGGGATTTCCTAAAGGCAAAGCCAATCCTTCAGAAATTCCTGTAGAAACTGCAAAGAGAGAACTGAAAGAAGAAACGGGGTTGATCACGACAGAAATTTTGAGCGAAAAACCGATGTCTGAGCAATATCAATTCCGTCGAAAAAGACAGTTCATTGTCAAATCTGTTCAGTATTTTCCAGCTTTAGTGGAAGGGAACTTAAATCTTCAAGTAGAAGAAATTCGCGATGCTGCATGGATGACAATCCCTGAGGCAATGCAGCGGCTTACTTTTAAAGAAGCCCGGCACATTCTTCGGGAATTTGCTCGTCAATTGAATATTCCAACTTCGTAGGAAGTAGATGTCTAAAACTTTTTTCGAAGAAATGACATCCTTGTTTGGAAAGTTCTTAAATTCCAACCAAACGCCCCCCATCGAAATTTTTGTCCGACATTGCCATTACTCTTCAGTCAGCGCGCATAAAGCTCGATTCACCCATTTTAGTAGAGAGCGATGCTTTGAAAATTTAATGGCTACTCTTGAAGGGCAGAAAGGGATCAATGCCACTTTTTTTCTCGATACCTATCACCCGATGGATGGCGAGCATTTCATTCGCAAACAAAATCACTTTCCTCTTATTGAGTGCAAGACAGGATCTGAAGCAAGTTCCTTTCTTTTCATGCTCGAGCATGTCTACAAACAAAAGTATTCTTCCGACACCATCATTTATTTTTTAGAAGATGATTATATTCATCTTCCTCAGTGGCCTCAAATCTTGCGCGAAGCCTTTACTCTCCATGGCATCGACTACGTCACACTCTATGACCACAAGGATAAATATTTTTTACCCCATTATGCCCACATGCCATCGAAAATTTTTCATACGGCATCGTGCCATTGGAGGACAACTCCATCAACGACAAATACCTATGCGATGCTTTTTAAAACCCTAAAAAAGCATATCGATCTGCATCGCTGTTATTCCTTAGGAAGAACGATCACCGCTGACCACGATAAGTTCAGCAAGCTGGCAGAAGAGGGGGCAGTGCTTATCTCCTCTATTCCAGGATTTTCTACACATGCAGAGCCTGAGTTCGCTTCTCCATGCACGGATTGGGATCACATTTTAAAAAATGGATATCAGAAAAATACCCTATCTTGTTAATCTGATCTGTCAAGTTTCAAATCTACTCTCTAAGAGGAGGCCATTATGGCAATCAATTGCTCTTATCTCGTTCATGAAACAGTCCAGGAACGCTCATGGCTTAAAGAAGCTGCGGTGATTCTTGGCGCGAGTTTGATCATCGCTCTTTTTGCTCCTGCAGCAATTCACTTGCCCTTCACAGTTGTGCCAATTGGCACGCAAGCGCATGTCATTCTCATGCTTGCCTGTTTTTTGGGATCGAAGCGAGCTTCATTAGCAGTACTTGCTTTTCTTGGTCAGGGA
The DNA here is from genome assembly GCA_023269355.1 of Chlamydiota bacterium. Taxonomy (GTDB): domain Bacteria; phylum Chlamydiota; class Chlamydiia; order Chlamydiales; family Rhabdochlamydiaceae; genus CAJCIW01. Next base: position 11,999 of record JAHFTO010000003.1, read on the forward strand.
GCCATGGGCCTGCCAGTTTTTGCAGGCGGAGCAGGCGGGATTTTAGCTCTTGCTGGTCCGCGCGGTGGCTATCTCTTGGGTTACCTTGTCGCTGCATTTGTGACAGGGTTGATCATGGAGAACACTTCTAAACGCACGGCCACAAAAGCCTTTATCGCGATGGGACTAGGCAACCTCGTCATTTATTGCTTCGGGCTGCCATGGTTGTCCTGCTTTATCGGCTGGCAAAATGTCTTCCTACACGGAATGCTTCCCTTTTTATTCGGAGACCTTATCAAGCTTGTAGTCGCTACTAAATCCTTAAAAGCCCTGCGCTTTTATTCTTAAGAGTCAGTTAGACTCTGGGTTTTTTTAGGATGCAATGAAGGGGCGTTAGTAGCCACACCAGAAACCTTGTTTTTTATAGAGGGTGGGGCTTCTTTGGTGATGTGGGGAAGGCTTCCAGCGCCCAGCATGCTCGACTTCACTAGTTTTGCAACGTTATGTGCGCTGTTTTGTAATTCTTTTGACGTCTGTGCGCCTTTTTGTGGCTGACTTTCGGGTGCAGTAGCTTCTTTAGGTCCGGTTTTTCGAATCATAATTCTCTCCTTATTTTCTTGAGACTGTTTCCAAGACAATTTTGTCTTGTTTTTTTGCTGATTATAGGAAGGGGAGAATTTATAGAAATAAAATTTTTTTGCCTTACTTTGTAGACACCCTCTTAATCCAAGCGCGTCTTTTCGTAGTCTTTTTAACTGTGATTTGGGTGCGAAGAATTTTGGCGACCTGCCCGACAACGTTTTTCAGTGAGGCGGATAAGGAGGAGGCTGAGAGGACTTGGGTCTTTCTCTCATTTAATTTGACCTCTGAGCGCAATAGTTGAGCAATTTGTTCTACTGCTACCGAAAGAGATTTATCTGAAGTAGATTTTCTATTATTTGATTTTTCTTTCATATATTATATTAGTATTGTTCGCTAAATTACATTATATCATACTTTTTATTATATTGTCAAATTAGTTTGCTAGCTTTTGATTATTAAAGTCTTGTAACATTTCCCTCTAGCGAGGATTATGGATTTATTTTATACTGAGGCCGACCTCAGTATAAACTGAATTTTTTGTGCTTCCAGGCAATAAAGGTCGATGATGTCGAAGAAGAAATGGTATGTGCTTTTAATGACCCCTTTGGTGTGGTTTGTACGCCTGCTTGTGTCTTTACGCTATAAGATAGAAGTGAAAGGTCTGGAAAAACTGACCCCAGACCAGTTCTCTCGTTCGGGAGGGATTCTTTTTCTTCCCAACCACCCTGCAGAAATAGACCCTGTGATCTTGGAATCGATCCTCTGGAGGCGATTCCAGCCAAAGCCCCTTGTCATTGAGCATTTTTATTATTTAAAAGGCTTTAAATACTTTCTAGATGCCGTTGGATCGCTGCCGCTGCCGACGATGGATACCGTGGCCAATAAATGGCGTGGAAAGAAGATAGAAAAACAGTTCAATCGGATCGCAGAGGCACTTACAAACAAAGAAAATTTCCTCATTTATCCTTCCGGAAGATTGAAGATCACTGGAGTGGAAGTCATTGGGGGGGCGTCCTTAGTGCATAAGCTAGTCCAGGCTGTTCCGAGCGCAAACATTGTATTGGTCCGCACCACCGGCCTTTGGGGAAGTCAATTTTCTAAGGCTTTGACCGGCTCTTCTCCAGATTTTGGGAAAACGCTGTTCAACTGCATCAAAATCCTCCTCAAAAATGGGCTTTTTTTTGCGCCGCGCCGCCGTATCGTTGTAGAGTTAGAAACAGCCCCTTCTGATTTTCCTTACCAAGGAACTCGGCTGGAGCTCAATAAGTATCTGGAAAATTGGTACAACCGCTATCCAGAACCCGGACCGGAGCCTTTGAAACTCGTCTCATTTGCCCTTTGGAAGGAAGAAATGCCCAAAGTGGCCATACCCGTCGGATCTTCCCAGATCGGGGAGCAGCGACCTGTATCAAATAAGATTCAAAACGAGGTATTTGCCTTCTTAGGGTCGCTTTGCGGCCATAAAGCAGATCAGATCGATCGACAAATGAACCTCTCTACCGACCTCGGATTGGATTCTTTAGACATCGTCCAGGTCTATTTGTTTCTCGATGAGCGTTATAAAGTGACTGATTTGCGCCCAGGCGATCTAATAAGAGTAGAGGATGTCCTGCAATTTGCCGCGGGCTACAAGAAAGAGCGAGAGAATGGAGAAATAAGCGCCTCGCTAATCAAGTTTACCTGGCCTATAGAAGAGCGGGTGACTGTTGGGATTCCCGAGGGGAAGACCTTGCAAGAAGTGTTTTTGGCCAGTTGCGAAAGAGGGGGCTCTCGAACTGCTGTCCTCGATGCGCTATCTGGGCCTTTAAGCTATCACAAATTAAAGCTGGGGGCGCTTGTTCTTTCCCAAAAAATGAAAGAGTTTCCAGGAGATAAAATAGGGATCATGCTCCCAGCTTCTTCAGGAGCTTATCTAGTGATCTTAAGCGTGCTGCTCGCTGGAAAGATCCCCGTTGTACTCAATTGGACAGCAGGAGTGAGATCGCTCGATCATTCTTTAGAGCTCACCGGTTTGCAAGTCGTTGTGACATCTGAGAAATTTTTGGACAGAGTAGAAAACGGCGATTTTGGCAAAGTGGAGCAAAAACTATCTTTTCTGGAAGAGATCCGTCCAAAAATCACTCTTAAAGATAAACTTCGCGCTTTGATGCTGAGCCGCAAAAAACCAGCTTCACTTTTTAAGAAATTAAAGCTTTCAAAAATCCAGCCTTCCGATCCAGCTGTCATTTTATTCACGAGCGGAACAGAGTCCCTCCCTAAGGGAGTTCCTCTTTCTCATGAAAATCTCCTCACTAATCAGCGAAACGCCCTGCAGATAGCAGAACTTTTGCCCGATGATATCCTCTACGGGGTGCTGCCCCCTTTTCACTCTTTTGGATTCTCTGTCACTGGGCTCCTTCCGATTTTTGCAGGCCTAAGGATCTGCTATGCGCCCGATCCGGGGGATAGCCATGGGCTAGCAAGGGACATGAGTCAGTGGAAGCCTACCCTCTTTTGCTGCGCCCCCAGCTTCATCAAAGCCGTTTTTCGCATCGCAGACCCTTCTCAGCTCCAGTCCCTTCGCCTGGTGGTGTCAGGAGCTGAAAAGACCCCTCAGGATCTCTTCGACTATGTTCAAAAGAACCTTCCCAGAGCGCGCCTTTTAGAAGGCTATGGGATCACAGAGTGCAGCCCCATCGTCTCCCTAGATCGACCAAAAGAGCCCCATAAAGGGGTGGGAAAGCCCATTCCCGGCGTAGAGCTCATGATATTGGACCCGGAGCTTCAAAAACCCCAGTCCAAAGGGCAGGAGGGGGAAATTTGTATCGCAGGGCCCAGCGTCTTTAGCGGCTACCTCGGCTCTCCCCGCAACCCCTTTATCACAATCAATGGCAAGCAGTGGTATCTTTCGGGGGACCGGGGCCATATCGATGAAGAGGGCCATCTCATTCTCTCCGGTCGGTTTAAGCGCTTTGTCAAGATAGGCGGTGAGATGGTGAGCCTCGGCGGTCTAGAAGATGAACTCAACCGCTTAGCAAAAGAAAAAGGGTGGATGAAAGGGGGGGAAGAGGGGCCCGCCCTTGCCATCAGCTCGCGCGAAAAAGAGAGTGATAAACCCATCATTATTTTGTATGCGACTTTTCCGATTTCCGTCGATGAAGTGAACGCCGCGCTCAAAGAATGCGGTTATGGCAGGATAGTTAAGATTGCAGAAGTCCGCACTTTAGAACAGATTCCCTTGACGGGGACGGGTAAAACACATTATCGTCTTCTGGACGAAATGTGATCCCAGAGAATATGATTAAAAAACACCATTTATACCTTTACAATACCGAAAGTCTTCAAAAAGAAGAACTACGCCCCTTGGACGGGCGGACCATCCGCATGTACACTTGCGGTCCCACCGTCTATAATTTTGCGCATATTGGGAATTTCCGCACCTACGTCTTCGAAGATCTTCTTCGCAGAGCCATTAAGTTCTTTGGTTTCTCCATTCGTCAGGCGATGAACCTCACAGATGTCGATGATAAAACGATCAAAGGCGCTATCGAAAAGAAGATCACTTTGGATGCGTTTACAAAACCCTTTAAGCAGGCTTTTTTCGACGATCTGAAAACGCTCAACATCGAAGAGGTGGAATACTACCCTCAAGCCACAGATTATATTCCTGAGATGATCGCTCTCATCCAAAAGCTACTCCATCAAGGCATTGCCTATGTCGGTCACGACCAAAGCATTTATTTTTCCATTGCGAAGTTTCCTACTTACGGAAGGCTATCCCATTTACATTTGAATGAATTGCAGGTGGGGGCCTCAGAACGTGTCGCACAGGATGAATACGAAAAAGAAAGCGCGAGTGATTTTGTTCTTTGGAAAGCGTATGATCCAGAGCGCGATGGAGAAGTTTATTGGGACACTCCCTTTGGAAAGGGGCGCCCGGGTTGGCATATTGAATGCTCTGCAATGGCAATGAAGCTGCTGGGAGACCAGATCGATATTCATGCCGGCGGTGTCGATCTCATTTTCCCACACCACGAAAATGAAATCGCCCAATCAGAAGCCGCTTCATGCTGCCGTTTTGTGAAGCATTGGCTGCACTCAGAACATCTTCTTGTCGATCATAAGAAAATGTCGAAAAGCCTTGGCAACTTTTACACCCTGCGAGACCTCCTCATTAAAAGCTACAGTGGATCTCAAGTGCGCTATATGCTTCTTCAAACCCATTACCGCACCCAGCTCAATTTCACATTCGAAGGACTATTAGGAGCCGCTTCTACATTAGAGAGACTCTCTGATTTTATTCGGCGCCTGCGTGCCATTCGCAAAGAAAAGCTGCACAAAGCGCTTGATCTCATCTTGGAAAAAGCCATTCCAGAAGTTCCGCAGAAAAAACAGATCTGCGAGCGGATTCTTTTCGATGTGAAAGCCAATAGCTCGCGCGATATTTTTGAAGCCGCAGAGCTCAGACCGCTGCTTGCCCGTAGTTTAGCTCCAATTCCAGAAAAAGGCCCCGTTCTCGACAAGATCCTCATAGAGATGAATGCTGAGAAAGAACGCGCTTTATTAAAATCCCTTCTGGAAAAAAATCTTCAGGGGCTGCCCAACGCACAGAAAATCCTCACTAATATCATCCACGATGTTCGCGATGAAAAAGAGAGCGATATTCTCGATCCGCAATTTATGAAACCCCTCCTGCAAAAGACCCTTCAAGGAGTTCCAGGGCAATCGGGCAAAGTCGACACGATTTTAAAAGATTTAAAGGAAAAGAAAAATCACGGCTTCATTTTGCCCCTTTTAGAAAAAACGATGGATGAATTCACTTTGCATCTTGCCGATGATCTCAATATTTCCCCTGCTCTTGCCGCCATTTTCGAGATGGTGCGCGAGGTCAACAGCTTATGCGACCAAGGCAAAATTGGCATCTCCGAAGCAGAAGATGTGCTTGATTTCCTCTACAAAATCGATCAGGTGCTCGGAGTGCTTCCCCTTCAGCAGGAAGAAGAAGCCATCCCACCAGAGCTGGAAGTTGCTCTCAAAAAACGAGAAGAGGCAAGAGCTCAGAAAAACTGGAAGATGGCCGATGAATGCAGAGATCTCATTCATTCCAAAGGTTACATGATCGAAGATACTCCCCAAGGCGCGCGTCTAAAGAAGAGGAATACATGACCAAAAAAGGCGTGACAAAAGATGAGCAGTTCTTGCTCAAACTCTATGAACTTTCCTCAAAGCTTGGCAATCCACAAGAGGCTATCGATCGCTATGAGGTAGGAAGAGCCATCGGACAAAACGATAAAGGCACTTATGTGATTTCTCGCGATCTTGCTCAGGCGAATTTCATTAAAAAATCAGAAGGAGACCATGTCTACTTAACAGACCATGGCCTCCGTCTAGTGGAAAGTCTTTTAGGACTTAGGTGATTTAAGAAACTTCATCATCAGAAGAGTTGCTACCGAGAAATTCATCAGTGCTGCGCTTATTTTTTTCATCATTAATCAGATTGGTTGTTGTAATTGTTGGACTGTGCGCTTATGAGATGCCATTTGACGAGTTGGGGCTTTCAATTGATGATGTTGTAGAATAGCTTGAATAGATTGTCTTGCCACTTTTGATTGTTATGGAAGAATTTGGTTGTTCATTAGTATCGGCAAAATCATTCTTATCGAGTTCACTATCAATTGTCTTTCCAAAACGACTATTTTCATATGGATTTTTTAAATATGAATGAATTTGGTTATCAGACTTCGTTACTTTGTGTTCATTAATAATTTTTTTGATAGATTCTGGGCTTGCATTTTGAGCATTTTCATCTATTTCAGAAGAATTTTTGGATTTCCCTAGCCCTCTAAATAATTGCTTGAACCATTTAACGCGAAGTGCCTCTTTAAATCCTCTACGAATTTCCTTAAATGTATCTCGAGCTCGTTTTTTTAATTCTTTCGTTGCATCTTCAGTTTCAGAATTCACGGCTCTCTCTATGTAAGTTCTTTCGCACTTATTGGCTACAATTTCCAATACGTCTTGTTTGCTGCCAGCAGGGCTGAATATTGAATCCCACACATCTTTTACTAGTGCGGCTCCTGCACCTATTGTCACTAGGCCACTTTCTAGTGTACCCAAGATACTAAATCGATTTAGGTATTTGGTATCGGTTACGTATTGACCAAGAGAAACAAAAGGACAGAAAGGGAGTGATACTGTTGTAAGTATAACTCCACCGGCTAAATTTCCAATGTCAAAGAGTGCGAAACCTAAGCTTTTAACCCTTCCCAAGGTCCATCTATCAAGAGTATCTAATACCTTAGCATTATCGTTTTTCCAGGTCTGCCAAGTAGAGACATTAGTTGTGTTGTTATTTGCACCATTCAAGTCTGTAGACATATAATAATCCTCATTTTTTATATTATGCCTTTTATTAACATGTAATTTTATTATACACTAATACGTAGTTTTAATTCAATTTTGTTACCAATAACTTTTTTAATTGCACTATTTTATTTGTAACGGATTGAAGCTAAGAGAATTATGATTATATAATAAGAAGAGAGGGGCCTTGCTTTGGACAAATCTTACACAGTATCAAAGCTTTAGGTTAATAAATATTTCCAGTCCTCAGAAACTCATCCACATAAGGCTTAGCGGCGTCTGTATAGTCCTGAGACAGGCAATCGTGAGGGGTATCTCCAGTAGTATGTAGGACGACCACTGTATGGGCTGAATTATACCCTGTAGAGAAGGAGCCGGCTCCCCATGGGATGACGCTGTCTTCTACTTTCTTGAAGTTTTTAGCTTGCAATCCATCATATGACGTCGGATTGATAAAATGCGCAGGGCAGAAATTCAGGATACGAATTTTAGCTAATAAATCAGAGCGCGTTTCTGAAATGAGACGCAGCGCAGCGTCTGCATGGGAGGACCCTTCAGAATGTGCGATTTGTAAGAAGTTCTGATCTGGATGAGAGGTCAGAAAATCAATCCATTGTTGTGCGATCAAATAAGACGTTTTGGTGTAGGATCCGCCATCGACAGCTTTCATCCTGACGATGTCCTTTACAAAACCGTAAGATTCAGTTCCGCCTTGGTGGGTTGCATTGTAAACGCAATGGATGTTGTATCCACTGAGCAAACTATTGGAAAGACGGTCAGCATCTCTTCCCGCTTGATTTAGCGTGGGAACACCCATTCCGTTGACATAACCGATCTGGCCTTTCTCTGGATCTTTCCCTAGTTTTTCACCGAGAGAAAAATACTGAGAGCCAATGCCTCCTTCACCAAATGCAAAAGAAAGACTGGGAATGGTACGTGGATTTGGCTCCATTTTTAAGAAACCTAAACGGTGCAAAGCTTTTGCCAGTCGAGGCAGATCATCGAAAATATGCTCCTGGCCCCAGTTTAAACCATCTACGCGTGGATCTTGCATTTTAGCAAGTTCCCAAACTTTTCCATAGACTTCGCCTTTTTGCGAATCATTGAGTTGCTGAAAGCAGTTGTGAACGATGTTATAGATGTTTTCATCAGGTTGGATAGCCAAGGCACCAGTGGCTAAATGGACGGTAGGACCAGAAAAAAGGCGATTTGCCAGACTGCTGCATCCAAAAGCGATGGAGCTTTTAGTCAATTCACATCCATAACAGGCAATGCTATAGGTAACGCCTTTTAATAGGTCCAAAGCGTACATAGGTTCTCCTATGTGTGATAGTCATCCTTATAATTTGACAAGATGCAAGACTGATTTAAGTCTACTACTGGCAGCTCATTTGACACAAAGTAAATACTTCCATTGTTCAAAAAGTTGTCTACGTAAGGCTGAGCTGCTTGTGTATAATCAAACGATAAACAGTTGTGAGGATGGTCTTCCTTTCGATTGTGCTGCACAACAATGACATGGGATGAATTGTTATTAACTTGATTGGTTCCTGTTCCCCAAGGCTGAATGACGTCGTCTTCAAGCTTTACAAAATTGATGGCCTGCAGCCCAGAATTAGGATAAAGGCTTGGATCTAGAAAGTGCGCGGGGCAGAAGTTAATGACGCGAATTCTAGTAAGCAAATCAGGATAACATTCAGAAATAAGGCGTACGGCAGCGAATGTATGAGCAGTCCCTTCTGAGTGGGCAATTTGTAGAAAGCAGCTATTTGGGTTGGCAATTAAAAAATCCACCCACTGCTGAGCAATCAAATAAGAAGTTCTTGAGTAGGATCCGCCTTCTACGGCTTTCATACGAATGACGTCTTTGACAAATCCCTTGGTATCACCTTGAGATGTTTTTTGGTGGGTCGCATGGTAAACGCAGTGAAGGTTACATTTGTAAAACAATTTTTCAGAAAGCTCATTGACATCTTTTCCAGCGTGTTCCAAAGAAGGAACTCCCATTCCATTGACAAAGCCGATTTGTCCGATTGCGGGATCTGTTCCTAGTTTTTCTCCTAAAGAGAAATACTGAGACCCAATTCCTCCTTCACCAAAAGAGGAAGAAAGACAAGGAACTTCATGTCTAACATCTTTATCATAGTTTAAAAAACCTAAGCGGTGCAGAGCTTTTGCTAAACGTTGTAGATCATCGAACGCGTGTTCTTCACCCCAATTTAAGCCCTCAATACGCGGGTCGATCATTTTAGCCAGTTCCCACACTTTTCCGTACACTTGATATTTTTGATTTTGACTGAGATTCTGAAAGCATTCATTAACGATGTTGTGGATATTGTCAGACTGAAGTGTTAAAGCACCAGTTGCTAAATAGATAGGAGTATCGGTGTAGAATGCGTAGGCAATTGTGCTGCTTAGAGATGATCCCAAGCTTTTAAGGGATTCAAATATAGAGAAACCAGAACCATAGCCTGAAGAGATCCCTGAATTATTCAACCCAGAGCCGTTTAATCCTGATGAATTTAAACTATTTGTTTGATTCATAATATAACCTCTTTGCGTTTTTTCTTTAATTATATGTATATTATAATGCATTTTATTATTAATTATAAACACTTAAAAAATATTTATAATCAAGCGCATAACATATTATTTTATTAAATAAAAATTTGAATAAAGCTTAACCTAAACGCTTGTGCTTCAATAGCTTCTTTACTCGCCTGGGCGCATCAGCGGAAAGTAGAGCACATCGCGGATAGAATGCACCTTGGTGAAGAGCATGACGAGCCGGTCTATGCCGATGCCAAGTCCACCAGTTGGGGGCATGCCCTGGCAGATCGCTTCGATGAACTCTTCGTCTAGAGGGGAGGCATTCTCATCGCCGGCTTCCCGCTTGTTGGCTTGTTCTTCGAGCAATTGCCTTTGAAGGACGGGGTCATTGAGTTCGGTATAGGAATTGCAGAACTCACTGCCTAAAATGAATGTCTCAAACCGCTCAACGAAATTTTCCTTGCGCAGCTCTGGATTGCGGTGGAGTTTGCAAAGAGGAGTGGTTTCAATGGGGTGGTCGATGATGTGGTGAGGCTGAATGAGATGCTCTTCGACAAATTCTTCAAAGAGATAAGCGATCAGTTTGCCTCTAGGCGCTTTTTTAACTTCTTTGGGATCCAGTTTGCCTTTTTCAAGCAGGATTTTGCGCATCTGCTCTTCATCTAACTGTTTCACATCGATATTGCCGTAGGTCTTGATGCTATCGACCATGGAAAGGCGTTTCCAAGGAGCCTTTAAATCGATTGTTTTTTCTGAGCCATCTTCTGCAGAAACAAATGTGAGCTGGGTCGTTTTGAATAATTTAAGCGCAATTTCCTCAAAGAGATTTTCCGTAAACACCATCATATCGTTGTAGTCCCAATAAGCGGCATACGCTTCTAACATCGTGAACTCAGGATTATGCGTGCGGTCGATGCCCTCATTGCGGAAGACTTTGCCCATCTCAAAGACTTTGAGCAGGCCGCCAACGATCAATTTTTTAAGCGGCAATTCCAGGGCAATTCTAAGGAACATCTCTTGATGAAGAGCATTGAGCTCAGTCACAAAAGGAGCAGCTTCTGCACCGCCGTAGACGTTTTGCAAAACAGGTGTTTCTACTTCGATGAAACCAAAGCGATCGCAGTATTCGCGGATGAGTCTTTGGATGCGTGCGCGCATTTGAAAGACGTGCACAACTTCCGGGTTGGCGATCAGATCGAGCCAGCGTTTGCGGTAGCGCACGCCCTTATCGGCAAGTCCGCCGTGTTTATCAGGGAGGGGTAGGAGGGTTTTGCAAAGGATAGTGACCTTTTTTGCAAATAGGGTGAGCTCTCCTTTCTGTGTGCGAAAGAGGTTTCCTTCCACGCCGATGATATCGCCGAGGTCAATCTTTTTTTCAATGAATTTGATGGCAGTCATTTCTGCAGTCGGCTGAAATCCCTCAACCTGCGTGAGATCGCGATTAAACATGACCTGAATGCGGCCCGTTTCATCTTGGATATGGCCGAATGCATTTTTTCCCATCGCCCGGAAAAGAACGAGTCTGCCTGCAATGACAGCCTTCTCTGTTTTGCCCTCTGCAGCCTCTTCGCTATGGCCCATCTCTTTGCCTTCCCAGCGCACATTGAGCTCATGCGGAGTGCTGCTTGGGGTAAACTTGGGAGGATAGGGATCGATGCCAAGCTCTCTGATCTCAGAGAGCTTTTGAGAGCGGTTGATGAACTCTTCGTGCTGATGGTATTCAGGTGTGGTCATAATTTTTTGATCAATAAAATAAGTTTTGAAAATTCATTTTAAAGACTTTGAACCAATTGTTCAAGGCATTACTTTTGGGATGAAAATAGACCTTTATGATCCCGAAATAATATCTGCAAGAGGGGGAGAAGGGGATCGACGTCCACTGAAAGGCGAAAATCGACTGAGATTATTACTGGGTGGTGAGATCAAGACCAGGTCTTCGATTCTTAAGATGGGGTATGTTGGGCAATATATTCCAGAATCTTCTCTCGTTCAATTGGATCTACATCATTGCCGTAAAACTTCAAAAATAGCTCCTGCCGAAAAGCTGTTTTTGAGATATTGGGTTCATTCTCCAAAATCGCTCGAGAGATTAAGTATCTTGAGGTTTCATACATAGAACATCCCATCATTAAGCGTTCAATGGGCGACTTTGCGCGAATCATCTCTCTCATTTTTTCTGCCATTTCAGGGGTTGTATCATGCATCGGTTTTTACTTTTTTATAGATTTCATCCAGTGCTAAAGTTTGTACCCATTTATGAATATAATCTTCATCCAAATTCCTTACAGTTCTGAGTAAATTTTGCACGTCATTGAGTTGCATTTCTGAAGAAGCACTCTTTGCCCAGCACAACTTTGAAATAATTAAATCTTCTGGGGCAACAATCCAAATATGCATGTCATCAAACAAGATGCGTTGTTTTCTTTGGAATTCCGCATTTCTATAATGAGCACTTTTGCGAATTATAAAATCCACTTTAAAAACAGATTCATTGTGAATAGCATTAAACATCCCTTCATATTCAAGGGCTTCAGCGATAGCATTTTTGCTAATGTAAAATTCATCTTGGAAAAGGTGAAATAATTTATCCACATCAGGATGCTGGAGCTCAATGACAATATCGATATCTCTTGTCATACGCGGAACAGCATAAAAATTAGATGCCACAGACCCCGTCAACATATAAGGAATAGAAGATTGCTCCAGTCTATGACAGACAAGTTTTAAAAGATCGAGTTCTACTGGCATATACATTCCCTCCAATGGCTAAACTCTAGTTTAACAGAAATAGGGTTAAGAGACAGAAGAATTTCTTTCAACTGGGTCATTTCAATCAAAGAAAAAATAACAGGATAAAAGGATAGTTAGGATAAAAAAATCCTGACCATCCTATTCATCCTGTTATTTTTTTTTGATGACTTCTAAAAGAACGTAGAAAGGGGATCAATATCCACAGAAAGGCGGAGGTCCTCTGCTCTTCTCTCTTCCTTTTGCAGAAGGGAAAGCAGCTGGCCCATTTTCTCTGCCTTGATGATGAATTGGAAACGGAAATCATCCTTGATTTTTGCATGGCCGCAGGGGGCTACGGGAAGGATCTCGAATTCAGGGGGGAGTTGTTGGATAAGCCTGTTTCTAAGAGAAGCAGCTTGAGCTTGTACCACATTTGCATTCTTGCCGCGGAAGGTGAGTTTGACAAGATGGGTGAATGGAGGATAGCGGAAGAGCTCTCGAATGGCGATTTCTTGAGCGTAGAACTCTTCATAATTTTGCTCTTTGGCAAGCTCGATCACGTTGTGATCGGGTAGATGGGTCTGGATGATCACTTCGCCGCTTAAAGTTCCACGGCCGGATCTTCCTGCAACTTGGGTGAGGAGTTGAAATACCGTTTCGCTAGCTCGGAAGTCGGGGATCTGGAGACTGCCATCTGCATTTAACACTCCGACAAGGGTCACTTGGGGGAAGTGCAGCCCTTTGGCAATCATCTGAGTTCCAATGAGAACATCGGCTTTGCCTGCGCGGAAGCTTTTGAAGAGGAGCTCGTGACTTCCCTTGTGCCGAGTCGTGTCGGCATCGAGTCTGAGTGTTCGGATATCGGGGAGGATGGCGTGCAGAGCGCGCTCAACCATTTCTGTTCCTGCGCCTTTGAATTTGAGAGAGCCTTCAACTTTGCAGCTTGGGCACTCGCGAGGGGGTGGGTTGAGGCGATAATCGCACAAATGGCAAGCCAATACATTGTCGCCTAAATGAAAGGTCAGATTGGTGTCGCAATGGGGGCATTGAAGCGCATGGCCGCAGCTAGAGCACATCTGGGCTGTGTGATAGCCTCTGCGGTTTAAAAAGAGGATCACTTGTTCGCCAATTTCTATCCGTTTTTGAATCGCTTTTAAAAGAGGATCGGAAAAGAGCGTGAAGCCTTTATTTTTGGCATTTTCTACCTTCATGTCGACAATGGTGACGTGGGGAAGCTCTGCTTTATCTGCGCGGTTTTTGAGAATGCTTAAGCGGTATTTACCTTTTTGCGCATTGTAATAACTTTCAACGCTTGGCGTTGCGCTTCCCAAAAGGACGGTGGCATTTTTAAACTTGCCGCGCATGACAGCCACATCTCTTGCATGGTAAGCAGGAGCTTCGTCGCTTTGTTTGTAGGAAGACTCGTGTTCTTCATCGACAATGATAAGTCCCAAATTTTGAATGGGGCTAAAGATGACAGATCTAGCTCCAATGGCAATGCACGCTTTGCCGCTTTGGATATGGTGCCAAGCGTCGTAGCGTTCCCCTTGTGAGAGGCGGTGGTGGAGAATGGCGATTTTTTCTTGGAACCTGCCTTTCAATCTCTCAATCATTTGGCCGGTCAGTGCAATTTCTGGAACTAAGAAAAGCACTCCTTTTTTGAGCTTTAAAGCGTGATCGATGGCTTGAAGATACACTTCTGTTTTGCCGCTTCCTGTCACTCCATGGATCAATCTTACTTCAAAACGATTTGCATTTAAGCTTTCTAGGATCGCTTCTAATGTGCTTTTTTGCTCTTCATTTAAGCGTTTTGGCTTGGTGGGAAAATATTCTTCATCCGTGAACAAAGAGCGATCGACTTGTACTTTTTGGCTAAGAAGGATCTTCTTTTTGATAAGAGTCTGAATAGGGCTGAGCGTAACATTGGCCGTCTCGAGAAGTTTGGAGAGGAGGATTCCTTTAGGGGCGTGGAGCAGAGTGTCGAGAACGAGCGCTTGAGTCGGTTTGGAGGATCTAAGCTCGCTGCAAAGTTCAGAAAGAGCAGTCTGAGATACGTTGGGTTTGATAAAGAGTTGCTCTTTGACCTTTGCTTTGCCTCGAACGCTGGAAGGGAGGATAGTTTGAAGCACTTTGCGAAGTGGCGTGCAGTAATAGGAAGAGATCCATTTTGCAAGTTGAAACAGCTCATCTGTGATCCGAGCTTGGGTGGTAAGCAGCTCTGTGATGGTTTGTAATTTAGTAAAAGGGCTTGTCTCTTTTAGGCTGACGATAGTGCCTTGGCGCAAACCTCCCCTTACAGGAATTTTGACGCGCGTGCCGGTGAGAGCTTGTCCGAGCAACCTTTCAGGAATGCGGTAATCGAGCGTTTTATCGAGGGCGTCATCGAGGATGACTTCAGCTATTTCTTGAGAATGTGACACAGTAATTTCCAAAGATGGGCTTTATTCTCGATGGCTTTATAAAAAGTAGCGGAACTTAGCTCAAGGAGGGGGATTTTATCCAAAAAGGCTTGAGATTGTGCGGGCACAGCGTGATAAAAGCGCATGAGTTGGGGAAGTTGTTTGAGTCCATCTGAAGCAACGATGAGGCGAAAGGGGTTTTTTTGCAAAAAGAGATCCCAGCGGTTTTCTTTTTCCAGTTTTTCTGCAGGGAGAATTTTGGCACGTCCTAAATGCTGATCGATCGCTTTGCCCAAACTTTTAAGCAAATCCAGCGTATCATTATCGGTTTGACAAGCGAGCAGTATCACTTCCACATCGGGAATCTTTTCTTTCCAGGCGCTTGCAAGCTTCTTGGCTTGCGCGTCATCGGGAACTTCATCAACAAGAGCAAGGTGGGGAGCGATGCGGTTTAGCGTTGATTTGATTCCCTCATAATTGTCCGAAACAGGAGGGGCTGAGCGAGGTTGTTCTTTTTTGGGAGGAGGTGTGCTTGTTTCTGAGACCAGAGGCTCTTTTTTTGGCTGAGGTTTTTCCATGACAACAGGTTTGGGCAAGGGTCTCATAGGCAGAGCCGGTAATACATCCTGCTTCAAAGGGGCCGGTGTCTTAGTGTAAGACCTGAAAAATTCCTTCTCTTCCACAGAAGCAAACAGCGTTTGTTTGGACAGCAGGGGATCTTTCAAAAAGGAAAGAGTGTCGCGAATGAGTAGATGAAGATCTGGTTCATGCATGCAAAAGATCTGTAAGCAATAGTTTGAATTCCGGAATTTGAGAAAAGAAACCGCGCTGATGATACTGATCGCACATTTTTTCTCCCAGAGTTTCGAGTGTTTGCGAGTAGATTTTGTGAATAAACTCGAAAAGGTACCCTTCGCCTTTTAAGGTATCGAGAACTTGGCGGTTTTTGAGCAGGAAGAAAAGAAGATTTTCACTCTCTTTGCAAACTTCCATCAGGGGCTCTAAAGAATGGTAAAGCTGCTGCAAGAGTTGTTCGTACTGCTCTTTAGAGAGCTTTTTCTTTGTTTCTTTTGCTTTGGAGAGCAGGCCGAAGACTTTAGAGAGAGTTTTTTCAAAGTGTTTCACTTTTTTTTTCTCGTCCGGGAAACTCATTTTGAGCAGGCGGCTATGCTCGATGATTTTATTCAGATGACCTGTCGTTATCGTCCAATCGTAGGGAAAAAATCGGGGATGGGAAGCCAAGACGTCTTCAAAACGACCCCCATTTGCCGCCTCGTAAGCTTGGATGGTTTCAAAAAGAATAAATTGGACAAGCAAACTACGGTGGTGTCTATGGCTAAGCGCCTGAGGAGAGTACAACGAGACTTCTTGATCGCATAACATATGTCTTGCTCCTGATATTGGTACTACTTATGTCAAAATAAAAAATGGATGACAATAGAGAATTTTAATATCTGAAATTTGACGGCAATGCCTCCTCATTGTTATGGTGCAAAAAACGGGGGAGAGGATGAGAAGAGTTCTACTGGTTATGGCTTTACTGTTTGTTCAGCTGCTCTCTGCCAAAGAGCCTCACTTGAGCTGTGAAAAAAAGTTCGGCAAGATGGATTGGCAGGGGATGGTCTTCCATCGCTACTGCCTACGCGCTGAACATTTTCCTCCTCAGCAAACTTTTCGTTTGATTGTTAAAAGCTTTGATGGGACGCAGACCGAGACTTTCCGATATTACGCCAATCACAGAGGGCATTTGATTTTTCAACCTTCTGAAGAATACGATGGGGATATTGTCGCTATTTGTCCTGCTATGAAGGGAGAGAGACTTACTTTCGTCATGAAAGCAGAAGATGGGGAAGAAACCTATGCTACAGAGGTGGTGCCTTTTCCTCTTGAGATGAAATCCAAAAAAGGGATTACGCTTAATTTGGAAATTCAAGGAGTGAAGGGAGAGAAGTTTCAGCTGTTTGCGCAAGGGTTTAAACCCAGCGAGCCCGTTCAGTTATCGCTGCACATCGATGGAAAAGAGACGGATTTAGAAGCAGCAGTGACAAGTCTTGGAGATTTGTACACATACGTTCACATTCCGCCTCATGCCAAAGGAGATCAAGCAGAGCTTATCCTGATTAGAAAAAGCGAAAAAATCGTTTTTCCTTTTCAGTGGGGAGCTCCTGCACTCAAGTTAGTTGGCGCCTGCTGCTTTGAAATTAAGTGAATGGACTGCTGTCGTAAAACAGCTCGTTCCGGATGATCAGTCCATCGCAGAAGCTCAGTAGCGCAGCAGCGGAAAGCTTTTTTTCTGTCCCAGGGAAATGGATATCATAAACGATTAATGCTTGATCTTCTGTCCCAAACTTAGCGCGTATTGTGATCGACTCAAAAGCGTGCATAAAGCCTATAGCCGCTTCGATGACAGCATCTTTTCCCGCTAGTGTTTCCTTAGGGCCTGCGATTTCCACATCCGGGTGGAGGTACGTTTTAATGCCTTCTGCATTTTTTTCGCCAAATAATTTGTAGTATTCTTCAGCTCTTGCCACAAGATTTTTTTCCATAAAATTCCCTCTTAATTTTGACATTCATCATTGAGTATAGTACAGTATACTCAATATGGAATATGTTATAGCAGGCTATATTGAATATAGCAAGGTATATCTAATATGAGAAAGTTAAAGAAAAGAGTTTACAATTCTGAGACACGGGACGCCCAGGCAGCCCAAACGAGATCCTGCATCCTTACAGCCGCCAAAAAGCTCTTTCAGAGGCAAGGATTTGATCGTGCGACGATTGGCGAGCTAGCAAAGGCGGCTGAGGTCTCCATGCCGACAATTTACGCCCTATTTAAATCCAAACGAGGGGTGCTGCAGTCCTTGATCGATGATGCTTTTCCTCAGAACCAATTCGCCGCACTTGTCGATGGTTCGATGCATGAGAAGTCGCCAAAAAAACGCCTCATGCTCACCGCTAAGTTAGCACGCCAAATTTACGATGCCGAAAGGGGACTTATGGATATTTTGCGCGGCGCTTCTGTGGTTGCTCCTGAATTCAAGGATCTGGAACAAGAAAGAGAAAAAAGGCGCTATGACAGACAAGGAGAATATGTCAAATTATTGATGAATGACAAGTGTCTGGCAAAAGGACTCACTCTGCCCAAAGCGCGCGACATTCTGTGGACTTTGACGGGACGCGATTTGTACCGCATGTTCGTGATTGAGCGGAAGTGGACATCGGATGAGTATGAGGAGTGGCTCTCGCAGCTTTTAATCCAATCACTTCTAGAAGATTGAACCCATTCTCCGCAAAATGCGGAGAATAGGGGTTAGGGTTATTCTTTATGCAATGATGAGGGGAAACGAGAAGGTGCTGCGTAGTTAACCGTGCTTAGGCAGGTTGTGACTGCACTAAGATATAAACAACGTGCTGATCCACCTTGGAAGAGTCCGCGCAATCCTTTTTTGGTCACTACTTCGTTTACTGCACGAGCAATCGATATTCCCTGTTCATGGGTTTGAACACGTGTTTTGATCAAATCCACGGGAGTTGTGACAAGTCCTGCCATAGCTCCAGCTGCGGCTCCCGCTGTCATCTGTGTTACAGTCTCCCTAATAGGGGATTCTTCCGACGAAGAAGACAGATTTTTTGCGATTTTAGGCTGTAGATAAAATACAGCAGTAATGAAAGGGATTTCCCTTAATATCGTCATTACGATTCCAGAGGGCCTGAAAGCGCGATGCAATAATTGGGAATATTTGAGCGCATGGACTTGGCGATTTGCAGCAAGTCCTTCTCCCACTGCTAAGGCGGGAGCTGGCAGGGCCCCTGCAGCAATTGCAGCAAGAAGATCACCCTGGGGATAATCTTGGAATGCAGTATTTAACCGATCATTAGTGGCATAGGACATTCCAAATGTGATAATATCCACAGCTGTAACGGCAATAAAACCGTTGTATAAACCTCTCCAAGAAAAGGGCTGTCCCACCATGATTCGACTTTTCATGGTGAATAAAGGTTGAGTGATCGTATTTGTGACGATACTTCCTGTAGTTGCAAGCGCTACTTGGCCTGCTAAATTTAAATGTTGCATGTCAATGTTTGAAGACATAAATATCCTTTTTTAAGCTTTTTGTGAAAAATAATAATTTAAAAGTGAATTGGGAACAAATTATGCCGCGCGCGTTGCGCAGCGCTTAAAAAGGGATTTTTTGGAAAATGAGGGGAGTGTTGCCATTGTAAAATGGCAATTAGGGCGAACAATCAGATCTAGAGATAGAATCATTTCGTTCATGCCGATGATTATAAAGTAACATCAGTATTAAATCAACCTCAGAGGGATTTAGAAAATTTTTGAATTGCAAAGAGAACCGCTGGATTTTCATTGGATCGATTGATTATGTTTAAATGGCGATAAGTTTCGGGCAACCGCTCTTTAATTTTATGGATAAATGATTCTGAGAGTGTGTTTTTAAAAACACCACCCCATAAGTGGACCTCGCAGTTAAGAAGGTCTGACATATCGAGAAGGTTTATCAGAAGGTCGCCGAGATCATTCGCAGCTTGATTAATAATTTCTTCAGCAACCTTATCATTGTCCCAGGAATGTCTAAAAACAAGAGGAGCGCTGGAAGCAATTTTTGAAGGGGACATTTCACCGAGGCTAATTTTGGGGACCAATGTTTTTAAATCTGAAACCTGAAAATACTCTTTCAAAGCAGGTGTTAAGCTTGTTGGCATTCCCCACCCGTAATCTTCTGCAAGTGTTGCTTTGAGAGCTTGAAGTCCGATTTGATAACCGCTTCCCTCATCCCCTAAAATTCTGCCTAGACCTCCTACTCGAAAGAAGGCTTCCTCTTTTTTTCCCAGACAGACAGAACCTGTGCCAGAGACAAGAATGATCCCTTCGCTAGGGATCAGCTGCAGAGCCATTTCTGCATCCGACATCACTATAACGTGATCACAACTGATTCCTTTTTCTTCGAACAACAAAGTGAGAGTTTGCTTATTTTGAAAAAGACTGGCTCCTGCCATTCCGGCAATGATGCGGCTATCCGAAATAAGGCTTTCGCAATCCGTTTGCTGGCCTTCTTCTACAATGAAGATTCTATCAAAAAGAGCGCTCAAAACCTGTCTGATTCCATCTGGCCCTATCAGGTTAATATTGGATCCAGTCGTTTCAATTTTATCCTTCTGGATACCATCTTGGATCAAAGAGACGATCTGACCTTTCTGGTTCACAACCTGTAAAATTGTCTTTGATCCCCCTCCCTCAATGCAAAAAAAATAGCCTGAATCCCCATAGAGAGAGAAGGATAGTAAACATAACAAAAGAGTTGTGAATTTATAAATCCAGCTCATTTATGAACCTATCCAATCCACTCGTTCTTGTTTTTCAGCCAGAATGTCGATCACTTCTTGAAAGTTGTCGGGCGTTTTTTTTAGGGCGAGCATCGCCAGCACAATTTTAACCACAGATGGCGTATAGATCCCTTTTTCTTCATATGTTTTTTTGATGGCGCTCACATGTGCAACATAATGGTACAGGAACTGATCATTGAGCACTTGGCTTGGTTGATATTCCGCCCAAATGTCTTTAACAAGTCGTATACAGCGGTCGATTAACTTTTTATTAGATGCGCGAACATCGATCATTTGATTCCCATGTACTTTATTCATAAGTACCATGGAGCAATTAGAGATTAGGTTCAAAACCTGTTTGAGAATAATGGTTTCGGCAAGTCCCATTGCGTCTGAAGGGGTATTTTCGATGACTAAAGTGCAATCATAGATATTTTCTAATGCTTCTATTTGCTCACTTGAGAGTTGATCTCTGCAAATCAAAAGGAGCCCAGTCTTTCCACCTTGTCGTTTTGCATCATCTAAGGCTTGCGACAGTAAATAGGGAATTGTTCCAGATTCATTGATTTTTGCGACTCCGATTAAAAAATTGCCGATATTCTTCGGACGTTTAGAAAAGGAATAAACTCCTTCTTCCTCACAAGCAAGAAGAAAGGTTTCAGTGTCTTGAATGTCTTGAGGATTCACATCTCTTCCCAATAGAGCGTTCCATGCTTGAACATTGTTTTCTTGTCCCAACAGATAAGCTCGAAATTCTGCTCTTTTTTTGTGGATTTCGCTTTCTTTGCGAATGGGATTTGTAGAAAATGTGGGGGATGTTTCCGTAGCGTCGATCAACACTTCTCGCATGCTGTCTTCTAGAGCAATAAAAGTAATATATCCTTGGTTAGATACATCTTGGAGTTGCCTGAAATTGGAAAGAGGGTTTGAAAAAACTTCCAATTCGAACTGTGGAAATTTTTCAATACGCTTTAAATGGCTTTTGATGAGTTCAAGTCCTTGTTGCAGTTTTGATGTCAATTCTAACGGGTATGCTTGAGATAATTGCTCTTCTCCTTGGGCAAGATACAATGTGCTGGCTAAAAAGGCTCCAAGGCATGCTTCTGCTAATGTAGCTCCCTGCAAACGTGTAGATCCTCCTATAGCTTGTGGACCTATATCGATACAAAGAGGAACAACAGGATTTGTGCTCCGTTCAAATAGACGCTGAGTTCTTAAGGGAATTGTGTTGCTGTTATAAAAATAGAGAACACTTGCGCCCTGATTCGCACTGAAATGCCCGCAACCTACATTAAATGATGCCGATCCACTTGCTGAAATGAGGATCACTGTATCCTTAGACCCTAAATTGTTATCTTTTAAGGCAGCTTCTCCATCCGCTTCTGAATCTTCAAACCCTTCTTTGGCTTTAATTAACGCCGAATCTCCGCCCGCAATGATCCCTCGAATGTTCTCTTTGACTTTAGGAAACTGCGCGCTGCATTTAGCTGCGAGATCGATGGCAACTCGCCCGCTGGATCCAGAACCCACTAGAAATATTCTACCTCCCTGTTCTACTTTTCCTGCGATTGAAGGAGCAAAAGTCCTGATTGAGGGGATAAAAGATTCGAGGCCTTTGATCACCTGTTCATCTACTTTTAAAAGAAGCTCCATTCCCTCTGAGACATTCTGATGTACGAGCTGACTTAAATGCTGTGTCGTTGGATGGCGTTGTTCCGTGGAAACATTTCCAAGAGCAAATTCTTTTTCAAACTCTACAAAAGACATAAAGCCCATGGGTAATGAGAAAAGGTAAGGATCTTCATGAGGTTTTAGGACGATTTGTTCGATTGCGCTTGTTGGGAAATCTGTTGTCAATGCATGCATAGGTTCTATGGCGTTTGGTATTAATCCGCAGGGAACAACGAGTCCGCATAGGCAATGGGATCAAAGGGCTCGAAATCATCTGCCTGTTCTCCCGTGCCCACCCAACGGACGGGAATTCCTAGCTGCTGGTAGATGGAAAGGACGATGCCTCCTTTGGCAGATCCATCGAGTTTGGCAAGAACGATGCCGGATAGGGGAGTGGCTTCATTGAAGATAGCTGCTTGGTCGACGGCGTTTTGGCCGGTGGTCGCATCGAGGACAAGAAGCGTTTCGTGGGGAGCGCTGGGGATCACTTTTGCAAGCGTGCGCTTAATCTTTTCTAGCTCTTTCATCAGATCTGTTTTATTCTGCAGGCGTCCTGCGGTGTCGATGAAGACGACGTCAGCGCCGCGCGATTTAGCTGCGGTGAGGGCATCGAAGGCAACCGCTGATGGATCGGATCCGGGAGATGCTTTGACGATATCGACACCTAGCCTTTCTGCCCAGGTGGTGAGCTGCTCAATGGCAGCAGCACGGAAGGTGTCGCCAGCTGCGAGCAGGACTTTTTTTCCTTCTTTCTGGTAGCGTTTAGCCAGTTTTGCAATGGAGGTGGTTTTTCCGCTGCCATTGACGCCGACAATAAGAACGACAAGGGGTTCTCCGGGAAGAGGAGACTTGTGTTCGATCTTGTGAGGAGTGTTTAGGATAGCTAAAGTCTTGTCATGGAAAATTTGAAGGATTTCGCGGATGTCGCTTGTGGGGTGGGTGCGCAGCTGCGAGCGAAGATGGTCGACAAAAGAGGTTGCGCAAGCAGTTCCAAGGTCAGCTTCGAAGAGGATCTGTTCGAGTTGATCAAATGTTTCATCGCTCCAAGGCTTGCCAAATAAGGCTTTGATGCGCTGAGAGAGCGCAGAGCGCGTCTTGGAAAGAGCGCTTTTGATTTTTTCGTAACCGCTTTTGAGAAATTGAAACATGTTTCCGTTAAAAAATAAATTGAACGAAATGTTAGTCTATCAGATAAGAGAATTGAAGTATATAGAGGCTTCTCCCAATGAATACCCATGAATATCAGGCTAAAGAGATTTTAAAAAGATATCACATTCCCATTCCTGAGTTTGAGGTGGCGAGCAAAAACCACGATGTGGATGCGATTATCAAGCATTTGAAGTTGAAAGAGGCTGTGGTCAAAATCCAAGTGCATGCCGGCGGCAGAGGAAAAGCGGGAGGGGTGAAATTCGCCAAAACTCCAGAAGAGATTATCAAAGTTGCTGAAAGTTTGCTTGGCATGAAAATGGTCAATAATCAGACCGGTCCTGAAGGGGTGATAGCGCATAAGATTCTCATTTCAAAACCTCTCGAGATTAAGAAGGAATATTATTTGGGTGCAGTCATTGATAGAGACCGCGCAGAGCCGATTTTAATCGCATCTCCCGAAGGAGGGATGGAAATTGAAGAGGTTGCTGCAAAACACCCTGATAAAATCCTGAAAGTTCCCATTGAGCTCGATGGTTCGGTGAGGGGATATCGCTTAGTCAGCTTGTGCAAGTTCATGGGATGGAAAGGGGCTGCAGCAAAAACAGGCGCTCAGATTGCAAAAGGCGTTGCGAAGGCCTTTATTGATACAGACGCCTCTCTTTTGGAAATCAATCCCTTGATTGAATCGCCCGATGGCAAGTTGTGGGCGCTCGATGCGAAGCTCTCCATCGACGACAATGCTGCTTTCAGGCAGCCGGAGATCGCAGGATTTTATGATCATACGCAGCAATCGGAAAATGAAGTGCTCGCCAAAGAGTTCGATCTAGCTTACATCGCCTTAGACGGCAATATCGGCTGCATGGTCAATGGTGCTGGACTTGCGATGGCGACGATGGATATCATTAAACTCGGCGGCGGCAAGCCAGCGAACTTTCTCGATGTCGGCGGCGGTGCTTCAAAAGAAAAAGTGGCAGCAGGATTTAAGATCATTTTGAACGACCCTAAAGTCAAGGCGATCTTGGTCAATATTTTTGGCGGTATCATGAATTGTGCGACACTTGCAGAAGGGATCATCGCTGCGATGGTAGAAATGGGGATCAAGGTGCCCTTAGTGGTGCGCATGGAAGGCACGAATGTCGAAGAGGGGAAGAAGCTTCTGGAAAAATCCAAATTGCCGATCATTACCGCAGATGGTTTGGCGGAAGCGGCTGAAAAAGTCTGCGCAGTATTGAAGAGGTAACCGATGGCAATTTTGATCAATAAGAAGACCAAAGTAATCACGCAGGGGATCACGGGCCAAGCAGGGCAATTTCATACAGAACAAGGCTTGCTCTACGGCTCGAAGTTTGTTGGCGGTGTGACGCCAGGCAAAGGGGGCCAAGAAATTTTAGGATTGCCCGTTTTCGATACGGTACTTGAAGCAAAAAAAGCAACCGGATGCGATGCGACGGTGATTTTTGTGCCTGCTCCCTTTGCTGCAGATGCCATTATTGAAGCAGAAGATGCAAAAATTCCGCTGATCATTTGTATCACAGAGGGGATACCCGTGCGCGATATGCTTGAGGTTTCTCGCATCATGCGCGCAAGCAAAACTTCCCGCCTCATTGGACCCAATTGTCCTGGAGTGATCACACCGGATGAATGCAAGATTGGAATTATGCCAGGCTACATTCACAAACGGGGAAAAATTGGGATCGTGTCCAGGTCGGGAACGCTTACCTACGAAGCTGTTTGGCAAACAACGATTTTAGGTCTTGGACAGACAACTTGCGTAGGGATTGGAGGGGATCCTTTAAACGGCACGAATTTTATCGACGTTCTTCAATTATTTGAAAAAGACCCAGAGACAGAAGGGATTCTAATGATTGGAGAGATTGGCGGCGATGCAGAAGAAATGGCTGCAGAATGGATCAAAAAAAATTGCAGCAAGCCGGTAGCAGGATTTATCGCTGGAGTTACAGCGCCTCCAGGAAGACGCATGGGACACGCCGGAGCAATCATTTCTGGTGGAAAAGGCGATGCAAAAAGTAAAATGGATGCGCTCAAAGCGGCTGGAGTTTTGGTTGCAGAGTCTCCTGCAATCATGGGCGAAACAATGATGCAAGCAATGAAAAAGGCTGAAAAATGAGAATGCACTCGCGCAAGGGAATTCCGATCACGATCTATCCCACATTTTGGATTTTTGCGGCATTGATTGGGTATATCAATAGCCAAAGTTTTATCGGCACACTGATCTGGGTCGGCATTATTTTCGTCTCTGTGCTCTTCCATGAATTTGGACATGCGCTCACGGCTCTTCTTTTTGGAAGGAAACCGCGCATCGAACTTGTGGCGCTTGGCGGATTGACTTACCACGATGGTCAAAATCTAAAGTTCTGGAAACAGTTTTTTATCGTTCTCAATGGACCTATTTTTGGTTTTCTTCTCGCCATTTTTGCAAGCCTGTTGCTTCGTATACCTTCTCTTGCGCAAGGAATATCGGGATCAATTCTGGAACTTACGCGCGTGGTCAATTTGTTTTGGACCGTGGTTAACTTGCTTCCTGTGATGCCGCTGGATGGAGGACAACTTCTTCGTATTGTGATGGAGGGTATTTTTGGCCATAAGGGATTCAAATATGCCATAGTCACCAGCACGGTAGTTGCTCTTGCCATCAGTGTCTTCTTCTTTATCACACAAGGATTTTTGATTGGATCGCTGTTTTTCCTACTTGCTTTTCAGAGCTATGACACATTCCGCAAAACGCGCCATCTTTCGGAGACTGATCGCGATGAAAGTTTGCGCAAAAAGCTAGAAACTGCAGAAGAGCTCATCCAGCGCGGTCAAAAGGATCAAGCCTATCAGCTATGTAGCGAAGTGAGAGTCCAAGCCAAGAAAGGGATGCTCTTTGAGCTCTCAACCCAATATTTGGCTTTTTTAAAGTACGAGAAGGGAGAGATAAAAGACGCTTATGATTTGCTGCGCTCGATTCGAGAAGAACTAGGAACCGATGCGCTTTGTCTTTTGCATAAAGTGGCCTTCGAGCAAAAGGATTTTTCTCTAGTTGTAGAACTTGCGGGCACCTGCTTCCAAACGCTTCCCTCGGTAGAAATAGCGCTCCGCAACGCCTATGCCCATGCTCATCTCAAACAGGCCATCCCAAGCGTCGGTTGGCTTCAAACGGCCATTAATGAAGGCCTTGCCAATACCAAAGAAATTCTATCTGATCCTGTGTTTGACAGCATACGAAAGGACAGCTCCTTTCAGGAGCTGGCAAAAGACAGTGGTGGTTAAGGTGAGGATAAATAATAGAGAACAACTCTCCGGAATGTCCGAAGAGTTGTCTTGTTATAATTTAGATATTGGAAGTGGAACGATGATTAGGTAGAAAACCGCTGTTTTTAAACGGGACCTTTCACATACAATTCTGCGCTTTTTTAGCTC
Organism: Chlamydiota bacterium; assembly: GCA_023269355.1. Classification (GTDB taxonomy): domain Bacteria; phylum Chlamydiota; class Chlamydiia; order Chlamydiales; family Rhabdochlamydiaceae; genus CAJCIW01. The sequence continues at coordinate 38,167 of JAHFTO010000003.1, forward strand.
TTAACTTATTAAGAAGTTTTTCTGCATCTGCATCATTACGTGCAAGAATTGTTCTCACGCGATCAAGCTTTTTTTTATCGACTACGTCTGGTAATCTCTCGTGCATAAATATGCCTAGAGCTGTAGTATCTGATGAGTATGTAGAACGTTTTGTATATACTACATCGTTGTTCACCTCATCAGACCCAAAGAGGGTGTTTATAATTCTATTGAACACATTCGAAATGATGTCGCGCAAGTGATCAAAAAATGTTTTTTCTGCCACTTTCGTCACTAAATTATCATCCGTAACAGTCTTTCTATTTAAACTTAACGCAGCGCCAAAAAAATTCATATTAACCGTCCTGTTTTTTTAATTTTATTTGATAATGTTTTTAATCATTTAATATGATTATAACATAAGATTTGTTTAGTTGTCAAAAAAAATTTATTCGTTTTTTTATTGTTGTGTAAGTTGCTGGTATTCAGATATATGTGTGATGAATTTGAGCTGATGCGATTTGATAAGTAACTGAAATAAAGTGGTTTATATATATTGCTAGGAATTGATAAAAAACTCTGTGATGGAATTTCGCATTACTGATTTCTAAGCGCTTAATTATCAATCATTTAAATGATAATTAAGTCTCTGGTATGCAGAGGGTTATGTTGAACTATTCGGAATTTCCGAATAGTTGCTCTTCACTTTTTAGACGCCCTCTAAGTAAGAAGTGCCCCGAGGCCCGTAGAGGACCTATTGATCGCCGGGTTAATACTCAGCTGCCTGCCCATTTTTTCACCCAAGAGAGAGGATTCTCGGCAGCACCCTCCGCTGCTTCTGCTTGTCGACAATCGGGGGTATGCCATCTCTTTGGCATCCATCAATTTTTTCTCGATGACCATCAGGGCACTCGAAACTTCGCTGCGGTATTCCCTTTTGAGAGCTTGAACCTTATTGCAGTATCCTTTTGCTATACCTTGAAAAAAGGAGTTTTTTGCAACCATCCCTTTTAATTGCGAATGTTTCTGAGCTGTATTCCATAGCTTTTCCAGTTCCTCTTGAAGCACAGCTGCGACATATTCGGCAATTTCGACATTGACCCTACTGCCTAAAATCTCAAGATAGATCGCATCTTTTCCGCGGTGATAGACGGTGTTCACAAAAAACGTTTCCAAAATGCGGGCGATAGAGCGCATTTTTGCATTTTCCTTTTTCTGCTTCAAAATGCGCTTAAGGACAATTTTTTCCTCCTCTTCGCTTTCTGTGTATTTGGACTCTAGATTGTGCTTTAGAAGAAGCTCTTGCGATTTGAGGAGGGCATTTTCCGCTTCATGGGGATTGCTGCTTGTGGATAGAGCCATGAGCTTTTGGACTTTTCTGAGTACGCTGCTTTCATAGCCAGTAGAAACCGCTTGTTCGCTTTCAAGGCAAGTAGAGGCGCGGTAAACTTCCTCTCCCCATCCCATCTGCTCGCAAAAGACCCTAAATTCTGCAGAGTGAGGCTGGCTTGTTTCTCCATAATTAATATACGTCATGTAGTGAGCCAGTTCGTGCCGAATCACATTGTGCAATTGCTGTTTGCTTGCGTGCATTAGACACTCATTAAACCCAAGCTCATAAAAGTTAGGATCGAAATAGCCCAGCATGCCTTTATTGTTAAAAATCACTGCGTGGATTGGATAGGAGGCTCTTTGTTTTCGATCGTAGAAGCGGCTGGTAGCTACTTTTAAGCCGATCTCTTGAGATAGAACATTCTTGATGGCGCGCTGAATCTCGCCAATAAATTGAATGATTTTTTGTGAGTAGACGATCATTTGAATTTCCTTTCTGAGAGAAAGTCGATTAACTGCTGAGGGTAGTCGGTGATCAGGCCATCAACGCCCATTTGGATCAGTTCCTCCCATCTTTCAGGATCGTTGACAGTCCAAGGAATGATGCGAAATCCCATTTGTTTTAGGCTTTGGACGTCATCTCTATTCTTTAAAAGATCGTGATCAGGGGATAGGATTTGCACGGAGATGGAGGATATTCTCTTGAGGAGCTGCTCTAAGCTCAGGATCTGGATTGTTTTTGCGCCATAGATGAATCCAATGGTAGCTTCGGGATCTTGTTTGCGCAGATGGCTTAAAATCTCAGGATCAAAAGAAGAATAGCACACTCTTTTAGAAAATCCATTTTCTTTGACCAAATTCAACACTTTGCTTGCAAATTCATCAGGCGGCGCTGAGTAGTGGGGGCTTCTCGGATCCCGTTTTAGCTCCAAATTGAGGCAGACGTGTTTGGCATTGGGGTGTGGGGAGGACTGGATCCCATCGAATAGTTCTTGCAGTGTAGGAATCTCTGTTCCAGGAATTGCTTTTTGCAGAGGAAATTCAGGATTTATTTTAGCACCGCAATCTAACTTTTTAAGCTCTTCTAACGTCCAATTTGAAATGAGGGAATCTCCGTTTAAGGCAGTACCATCTTTGTACGTACTCAGATCGGAACGCGTAAAAAAGTTGTGATGAATGATCACTTCACCATCTGCAGAAATATGCAGGTCTAATTCTAATCTATTAACTCCAGCTGCAATTGCTGCTTCAAACCCAGGAAGTGTATTTTCTGGCAGCGTGCCTCTGGATCCTCGGTGTCCCTGTATTTCGATGAGATGAGTCTGACAATGAGAACTAGAAAAAGAAAAGAGTATAAGGACAAAAAAAGCTTTTAAGGAAAATGGCATCGATCTGTTCCTCGCGGATAGAATGCAACAGGCTAATTTTGCTGCCTCCAGTCTTTTTCTGCAAAAGATATCCAATTCCATCGTTCTGAAACCTAGTCCTACCCCTTTTCTTTTAAGTGAGCATCAGTTATAACTTGTTTTTTTATATCAGCCTTATTGGGGGGTTCTATGGCATCTCGTTTTTTTCTTTCTCTCACTGCATTTTCACTTGCGCTGGGCGTTTCATCATGGGCAGATGGGTCATGTGATGGAGATACTTGCAGCATGCAAACATTGGAAGGAGAAAGTGCAGAAGCTGTGGCAAGCGATCAGGTTGCTGAATCGGAAGAAGCTCCTGCCAAGAAAAGCCGAAGAGCGGCCTTCTCAAAAAAAATTCCCAAAGAAGAGAATGCCCAGCAGCCGTCTGGGCCAAATAAGCGAAAACCCCATTTTGCTGGAGTGAAACGTCCTCCGGAAGCAGATGCTAACCAGCCTCCAAAACCATCGCGAAAGATCAAAAATGAATGGTTTTCCAGTAAGACGCAGCCTAAGCCTGCTAAGAAAGAAGTAGCTCCAGTTGAAGAAGAAGTTGCAGAGCTTCCCGATGACCGTCCTTATTTCGTTAAGACGAGCAATTCGATTTTTGGTAGACGGAGCAACCCTTCGTCTACACCTTCTTCCTCAAGTAATGAGACTGATTCTTCTTCGCAAGAACAGAGCAATCCTCCTGCTGAGATGGAAGGGCATGATTATCCAAGAACGGGATTTTTGGCACCGCGCGGCCATATCATCTTGACTGGAGATTGGTTGTATTGGAGAACGCGGCAAGAGGGGATGGAGTTTGCGACGACAGAAGAGGTGAAGTTCAATTATCAATCAGGATTCCGCGGGGGAGCTGGCGCTCATTTGCCTTGTTCCGATGGCTGGACGATTTATGCAAACTACACTTATTTCAATCCTGAAGGTTGGCATACTGCTGAAGGCTCCCTGTATCCTCTTTTCCTTTTTCAGGGCTCAACTGTGTCCGGTGATGTTGTTTCTTTAGCGCATGGGCATTGGAATATCAATTATCAAAGTATCGATCTTCAATTTGGAAAAGCCTATTACCTGACAAAAAAGCTGGTATTTTCTCCCTTTTTTGGCATGAAGGGAGCCTGGATCGATCAGAATGCACGCTTTCGCTATGAAGGCGGCTACATCCCAGCAGGACAAATTTTCCGCACGCATTTTAAAAATGACTTTAAAGGCGCGGGGCCTTTGATTGGGACAGAGATGAATTGGCAGCTTGGAGCCGGATTTTGCTTTTTTGGCGACATAGCTACAGCGCTGATCATGGGCGAGTTTAAAAATACACAAACGCAGCACCAGCTAGCTGATCAGGAAGTCGTTCATCTCAGTAAAGTGCATCATTTAGTCAGTCCGTTCTTGCAGTTAGTAGCAGGGATGGGATGGGACCGCAACTTTAACAGAGATCATTGCCACTTTGGACTTAAGGTGGGTTTCGAAGCGCAGCACTGGTGGAATCAAAATCAGACAGAAATGTTCACCGATGATCTGAACCCCATCTACGTTCGCCAAAAAGGAGATCTCTCTTTTTACGGTATGACCGTTCAGGGAAGATTTGATTTCTAATCTGCAACTCAGGTTACTTATATTTTGATATTGAGCAGCTCGTCCCAGGATGTCGTGTAGCGAGGAGATACATTGCCTCGCTGCATCTTCCAGGGTTTGCGGAGCCCTTCTGCTGCAAATAGCACCGCGGAATCGCCAAATTTCTGATTGATGCTGTCGATTGTCTCCATGGCTCTTCTATGTCTTGCTTTTTGTTTTTCGTTGGAAGAGAAGAGATCGGGCTGGTAGTTGTCTTTTGGGAAAAATCCTCCCATAATAATTCCCACTTTTTTATAGGCGTAGCCAGAGCGAAAAATCTGGCGTAGCGCCTCTTTAGCCGCCAGGGTCAGACTGGGTGTGTAGACGGTAGGTTCATTAAGAGAAAGGGTGAAGCTATTGCTGTAGGCGTTTTCTCCAAAGGGTGATGTCGTTAAAAAAACCGTGATAAAAGAGGGGAGAAGCTCTTCTTCGCGCAGTTTTTCAGCAGCAGTTGCCGTGTAAGAAGCAAGCGCCTGCTCGATCTCTTCTAATTGGGTGATTTTGCATCCAAAAGAGCGCGAGCATGTGATCGACTTGCGCGGCATGGGTAGCTCATTCCACTCAAGACAGGAGATCCCGCGCAGCTCATAAGCTGTGCGAAGCAGGGTCACAGAAAAACGTTTTTTGATCCAGTCATCAGGTGCATCCCGAAAGGCTTTGGCGTTTTCGATTCTGTCTTTTTTGAGCGCTTCGCTCAAACGTCTGCCGATGCCCCAGATCTCTTCGACGTCGAGGTTTTCTAAAGCGCGATCTGTTTGCTCCTCATCGCAAAAAACAAAGATCCCGCTTCCTTTTTTAGCGATGTCATTTGCGACTTTAGCAAGCGTTTTTGTGGAACCAACGCCGATGGAGACAGGAATCCCTGTCCATTTGAGCACAGTCTTTTTCATCTCTTTGGCTAGAGTCTCTAGAGAAGCTGAAGTAGAAATTTTTAAGAAGGCCTCGTCGATCGAATACTCTTCCATATCCGGAGAAAATTGGGAGAGAACTTGCATGACGCGCTGGGACATATCTCCGTATAGAGTGTAATTAGAGGACAGAACGTGGACTTTTTGGGCTTTGAAAATAGCTGCGTATTGATAAGCGGGAGCGCCCATGGGAATTCCGAGGGCTTTAGCTTCTTTGGATCTGGCGACAATACAGCCGTCATTGTTGGAGAGGACGACAACGGGCTTATTCTTCAGCTTGGGGTTGAAGACCTGTTCGCAGGAGACATAGAACTGATTGCAGTCGATGAGAAAATAATTAAATGGCTTTGTGGATGACATAAGTGACGACGCCCCAGACCTGGAAATCAGATCCCTCTCTTAACTCTAGTATAGGATAAGAGGGATTTTCTGGGAGGAGCAAGATGCGCCCTTCTTGGAGCTTGAGGCGTTTGACGGTGAATTCTCCATTCACAATCGCAACGACGATTTTATTATCGGTAGGCTCAAGAGAGCGGTCGACGACAAGGGTATCCCCGGAAAAAATCCCAGCGCCTTTCATGGAATCACCGGCAACGCGCACAAAAAAGGTCGCTGCGGGATGGGCAATAAGGAGTTCATTGAGATCGATGGTCTTGTCGAGGTAGTTTTCAGCAGGAGAGGGAAATCCAGCGGGAACTGTCGCGATAAAAAAAGGCAGAGGCAAAGATGTCTTTGCTTCTGCCTTAAAAATTTCTGTGATCTCTTTCATTATTCTACTTTAATCGAGTAGAACTTTGTCGCATTCCCTTGGCGCACGAGCAGCAGGATCCGTTTGTTCTCTGGCTGGCCGAGGGCTTCATTGAACTCATCGAGGCTGGACACTTTCTTGTGGTTGACTGCTTGAATGAGAAAGCCTGGTCTTAAGCCTGCTGTGGCTGCTGCGGAGCCGGGTTTGACTTTGGTGATGACGACACCTTCTTCTCTTTGTGTATAGCCGAGCTGTTTGGAGAGTTCGGGAGTGAGGTTGTCGAGCTCCATTCCCAGCTTTTGGCTGAGGCTGCCGCTAGAGAGTGTGGCATTATTGGATGTTCCGAGTTGGACAGGAACGTTAACGATCTGCCCTTTACGGTTGATCTTCAGATTGAGGGTAGATCCTGGGCTCATCAGAGACACTTCATTGCGGAAGCTTTGAAGCGATTTTACAGCTTGTTTGTTGAATTCAATAATGATGTCGCCCTGTTTTAGCCCCGCTTTGTCTGCAGGGGAGTCTTTCACTACTTCTGAGATGAGAGCGCCTTCTGGTTTTGGCAGGTTGAACGCATCGGCGATATCTTTGTCGACAGGCTGCAGGCTAACGCCGAGGAATCCTCGCGTGACAGAGCCTTTGTCAATGATCTGCGCCATGATATTTTTAGCCATGTTGCTGGGGATGGCAAACCCGATTCCCATATAGCCGCCGCTGCGGGAGACGATCGCTGTGTTGATCCCGATGACTTCGCCCTTCAAGCTGAGCAAGGGGCCGCCGGAGTTGCCTGGATTGATCGCCGCATCGGTCTGGATGAAATCTTCAAAGTCGGTGATTTTAAGATTTTGTCTTCCTTTTGCACTGACAACACCGACAGTCACAGACGCTTCTAGCTGGAAGGGGCTGCCGATGGCAACGACCCATTCGCCGATGTCAAGTTCTTCCGAATCGCCAAACGCAAGGTAAGAAAAATCTTTGCCTTCGATCTTGATGACGGCCACATCTGTCTGAGGATCGGTGCCGATTAACGTCGCATCTAGTTCTCTTCCGTCGTTGAGCACCGCAGTGATTTTATCAGCGCCTTTAACCACATGAGCATTCGTCATGATATAACCATCAGCACTTACAATAAAGCCTGAGCCCTGGCTGAGTTGCGGCTGCGGTTTTTGCGGCTGGCCGCGGTACGGCATGCCGAAAAAGCGGTTGAAGAAGTCATCGCCGTTGAAGTCGTAAGGATTTTGATAGCCGTAAGGATATCCAGATTCGTCTTGGTCTGGCGTATTGCTTTGCACTTTGATGAAGACCACAGCAGGAGTCGCTTTTTTCGCAACAGCGGTAAAGGCTTTTGAGGTTTGTTCGGGAGAACAGATGCAGGTTTCTTGTGCAACTGCTTTGGCGTAAGCTTGTGGTGCGGACAGCAAGGCAGCGCAAGTGAGTGCGATGAGAGAGAGGTTTGAGTACGACATATTTTACTCCTTCTATTAAGCGGTAGAAATACAGTTATAGCGCACATGACTCCTAAAAAGCAAATGCGTTGTCGAGAATAGGATCCCTTGATATCCTCAGCAAACTTTCAAAAATTGAGGTTGCGCTTATGGCAGTTGTCTCATGTGCTTTTTTTCAAAGAAATCTGCAAGCTAATCCGTATGACTTGGCCATGAGCAAAATTGATCATAAAGATTTAAAAGAAATAGGTTCTGTCGTAAAAATATCTAGTGAAGAAGTCGTTCAAGAAATTCACGAATTAGTTTTGATTTTGCTAGAACAACCCATCATTAGTGAAAAAAATGGACGCTCCGTCCGTTCTCTCTCAATAAATCAGGGTGAAATTGTTCTTTTTAGCACCAGCGGTAAAAACGGGGCTACTGTAGGAAATCACGCCTCCGGAGGAGAACTTTCTTCTTTAGTTGTGATCATTGAAGCTAAAAAATCGGTCCTATTGAGACAATGTGCCTCCGCTCATGATCCTACGATCATGACATCTGAGCTACATCCCAATGAAGTCAGCATCATTTACCCCAATCAGATCCATGCCCTCAGACTACCTCCAGAATCGCAAGTCTTAATCATCAAAAATAAAGCATGGGTCGAAGCAAAGGCAGACTCTTTCCGAGAACTGATACCCTATAATTTTGATGACGGCGATTTGAGCTCAAAATGAGGAATGGATGATGGCGAAGGAATATCTTTGGACGAAGTCGGGAGCTAGACTGGAATGTATTCGAGTTGGTGAAGAAGAGGGCTTGAATTGGCTTTTTCTGCCAGGAGGTCCAGGTCTTGGATCGGAAGCTTTGCTGCCTTTAATGAACATCCTGAAGTTGCCGGGAAGTATGTGGCGCCTGGATCTGCCCGGCGATGGCTCAAATACAACCGCAGATAACAAACAAGCTTTTAGTCATTGGCAGCAGGCGTTAATCGAAGCAACTACAGTTTTAAAAAATGTGATCCTCGTGGCTCATTCGAGAGGGGGGATGTTTGCACTGGCGACCCCAGAATTAGAAAAAACATTAACCGGCCTTGTATTGATGACTTCCTCACCTGATATGTCTTGGCAAAAGGGCCTAGAATCAAAGCTTGTGGATTTTCCTCTTCCAGAAGCAGATAAAGCAGACGAGAAATACCAGCAGCATCCCTCTAATTCCTCTCTCCGCGAATGTGTCATCGCAGCAGCTCCCAGAATGTTTTTTACGAAAGAGGGCTTACAAAAAGGGATCGAATTTTTGGAAAAACTGCCTTTCAACTATGAAGTCTACCAATGGACGGAAGAGCATTTTGATCCCACTTACCAAGCCAAATGGGTTCCCTCTATTCCAACACTGATCCTCTCTGGAGAAAAAGATATCGCAATCCCTCTTAAATACTTTCAAGAAAGAAAAGAATTTAGGCGCGACAACATTCTCATGAGAGAAATAAAAAATGCTGGCCATTTTCCATGGATCGAAAATCCAGGGGAAGTTGTCGCTGCTTTTAATGAATACATACTAACACTGTAGAGAACTCATTTATGCCTATTTTAAATACCTATCAATTTTTACAAGAGACCCAAAAACCAGAAACAACCTATGTCATTTTTGCACGGCATGGAGAATCGGAGAGCAACGCTCTTAAAAGAGTGGGAGGATCTAGTCGATTGTCTGACGTCAATTTGACAGAAAAAGGAATGGAAGAGGCTCAGCAATTGGGAGAAGCGCTTGCTCCTTTCAGAGGTCAGTTCAAAACCATTTATTCCTCTCCGCTTAATCGCGCGCATCAAACAGCCAGCATCGCTCTGAAAGCGATGGGATCTGAAATGCTGGAGCTTAACATAGATGAACGGATCAAGGAGAAATTTTTTGGCAAAGCGATTGATGGACAACCCCATGCAATTTACAACCAGTTTGCTGAGAAAGAAAAAGCAGAAACAGAAAAGATGAGTTTTTCTCAGAAGTGGGGTTATGCCGTCGTCGAAGATGCTGAAAAGCATCAAAAGGTCTATGAACGCGTCAAGGCGTTTATGCTGGATGTGGCAAAAAAACATCCCAAAGAAATCGTCTTAGCCTTTGGGCACAAGGTTTCTTCGATCAAAATTCCAGTCATAGGCGCTCTTATGGAAAATGGGATCGAGGTGGACTATCGCGATCCCTCTTTCAACCCCATAAACTGCTCCACAGTTGTGTTTGCCGTGGATCCAAACCTTGAGAAGATCGAGCTCATTGCGATTGATGGCTTTACCTTTAGCTTGCTTGCCAATCAATATCAATAACCCTATAAGCCTGGTGACAACTCTTCTGGGTTGTATAAAAAAATGGAGAAATAAATATGTCAGATCATGTGTTCGTTGTTTCTGAATGGTTGCCAAAGCAGGGAAAAGATCAAGAATTATGGCAGCACGCCAAAAAAATAGTGGCTTTAACTCTGAAGGAAAAAGGTTGTTTAAGAGCTCATGCAATGCGTCAAATCGTTCATCCGGGAGCTCCAGGTAAATCGAAATATACGATCGTGTGCCATCAAGAATATAAAAATTTAGAGGCATTTGATACTCATTGTCAGTCCGATTATGTCACGGATTTTTTTGAGACATATGTTCAAAATGAGGCTACTGCAATCGTTGAAGCATGGACGTGTAGGCTCTTTAATGAAGGGGATTGATTATACCCTAAAAATTAACCACAAATCTCAATTAGCGAAGGATTTTAAATGAGAATTCTGCTTTTATGTACGACTTTAATTTTTATGAATTTTGGATTTGGAGCAGAGATGAAACGCCTAGAAAATCAAGTAGTGATCATCACCGGTGCCTCAAAAGGAATTGGACGTGAGATGTCCCGAGTATTTTATAAAGAGGGAGCAAAACTGATCCTTGTAGCTCGAGAAGAAAAGGCGCTGAAGGAGCTGTCTGAAGAGTTGGAAGGTTCCATCTATGTCACTGCAGATATCCGATCTCTTGATGCCATGCAGAAAGTTGCTCAAGAGGCTTTGAATAAATGGGGCCGAATCGATGTGCTGCTAGCTAATGCCGGAGTGTGCTTAGAAAAGCGGCTCGAAGAAATGACTTTAGCGGACTGGCAAGAATCCATCGATCTCAATCTCACAGGTGCCTATATTTCTTTAAGTAGTGTGATGCCTACTATGAAACAGCAGAAGAAAGGAAAGATTGTCATTACCTCTTCTGTCACAGGTCCTGTTGTCGCAATGCCTGGATTTGCGCATTACGGCGCTGCAAAGAGCGGTCTGAGCGGTCTTGTCCGCACAGCTGCCATTGAGCTTGCAAAGTACCATATTAACGTCAATGCGATCGAGCCTGGAAATATCATGTCAGAAGGGATGGTGGCTTTAGGCGAGGAGCATATCAAAGATCATGTTCGCGCTATTCCCTGGGGGCGTTTAGGTAGTGCTGAAGAAGTGGCTTATCTTGCGTTATTTCTAGCTTCTAAGGAATCAGACTACATCACGGGGCAAGGGATTATCATTGACGGCGGGCAAACGCTTCCTGAAAGCCACTTTTTACCTTATTGATCAGGGCTTCATAAGCTTCTTTTTTTAAGCCCGGGCTATTCGGTCATATAAAGTGGAGTCTTGGAAATTTGCCCGGCGATCTGTTGTGCTGATGAGCGTTGCTCTCGTATCTGTAATTTGAAATGTATAGCGTGCTCCTTGAAGTGTGTACGATTCATAGCGCGCATATCGGTTATGTGTGTTGAAATAGGCGGGAGGTTGGTGCGGTCCATTCCAGAGCTTTTGAGGTATTTCTAAAAGAGAAAGCCCACAACAGGCTAAATTCCAAATAACATTGCCGGGAGCCTGAACCGTAACGATTAAGGAATTGCCACAAGTTGGGATAAGCGCCAACAGAGAAGCGGGAATAGCCATCAAAGAAATAAAAGCTCCAGCAAGATGTAACAAGGGAATAACCAGCGCCATAACCCGTGCGCTTACTTCTTTTGTTTCTCTTTCCGCATCTGTTCTTGAACAATAGAGCATAGATTCAAGTGCAATTCCTGGAGAATACAATCGGTCTCTTTCTAAGTGTGCTTCAAACATAGCCACCTCGTATTTTAAATAGCGAGCATAGTTTGTCCAATAAATGGAATTTGGGCAACAAGTTGTTGCCCAATTGCAAATTGGATAAAGGTCCGTTCAGAATGAGCCATTCTTAGGTGGATAGCAAAAAATAGACCCAGATTTTTTGCAGAGAAAGAGAAAAGCTCTCTCCAGTTCCTCAGGCGTCATTGTAGAATTTGTGATGTAGTCAATTGGGTCGCAGCAGGTCTTATTGCATTTCATGAAATACCCCTCGCAAGTTTTATGTTCGTTTAGCTGTGCATTTTTGGTTGCGATTTTCGTATGGGCGTGGAACATCTCGCCGTCGACAAGCATCTGAATCAATGGATGTAAGGGACCTACTCGAAAAAATTCTCTTAATTCTTGAGGTGTGACTCTTAAAGCAAGAAAACTTTGTTCTGTGGGTTGATGTGGCTTGGAATAGGTCATGGCACAGGCATCTAGAGAAAAAAATGCGCCTCCGAGTAGGGTGGAGCCAAATGAAAGAGCATGGCTGTTGCCATCTTCAAATTGAAGAGTGGAAAGAGGAGCCGAGCTAGGATATCCGCGATAAAGGACCCACTCTCCATTTTCATGAGCAAGGCATTCCAGTTTCACTATTTCGGTAAGCAGATTGATATCTTGTAGTCCAGTATAAAAAATTTCAGCGGAATTGGGATTGTAGATCCAAGGGGATTTCCAAAAGGGGAATTGTTTTTCTTTCCATTGCGTAAAAGGGGGAAGCTCTGAAATGGCCAGATGTAGCATTTTTAGATAAGAACCTTCTGCTCGCAGATAGAGGGTATGCACTGCCTTGTTGACCTGAAAAAATAGATTACAAAGATTGGGCAGAGTTCGAGAGTGATGATCGAAGCAATGGATGATGTCTTCTATTTGATCAGCAGAAATTAAATGATGGTGAAGGGTTTCTTCGTATTCTATAGGTTCCCATCTTTGTCCGCCGCAGGCCAAGATTCCAATACGGATATTGGGATCATTAAAAAAAGCATGGATAACTGCCAGTTGCCAGAGCGATGGCGGAATCCACTCAAGCTGAAGGGAGGAAGAGATTCTACGACACTTCGCCTTCAAATAATGGAAATCTGGATCATAGAATGTTCGGGGTGGTTCTCCCTTTAAAATGCACTCAAAAAGCCTTGTCTTTTGCTCCTGAGTCAACTCTGCTTCCTCGCATCTAAAAACGTAAGTTGCTGAAAGAGGAGATACAAGAAGAAAAAGGATAAGAAAGGCTTTCATATAGGCAAGATAGGCAACCTTTTGTTTTCTAGTTCAAGCAGAGCGTTTTCTTTCTCAAGCAGTTCTTTCCCTGCAAAGGAAACGACGACGCCTTCTGCTTTTTTGGGGAGCAGTTCGGTTTCCACAGCGTGTTTGAGCTCGCGGGAGGTGAGGCCGAGCAGGCGGTTCCTAAATTCTTGGCGCATCTCTTTTGTCTTGCCGTCGCGGAGCCAAGAGTAGGCTGTAAAGGCGCGGTTCCCTGGTGAGATAGGGACGTCGAATTGTTGGATGATGCCGAGTTTTGCTTCTTCGAGATCTTGGTCTGTAAAACGACCGAGGGAGATCTCTTCGATGGCGTGTTGAAATGTGTGCAGGGTGGATTGAATGTGGGGATCGCGGAAGGCGTGGAAGCTGAAATACCCAAGTGTTGAACTGTAGGTAGCGCCGCAGCCATAGGCTCCGCCTTGCTCGCGGATCTTGCGGTGCAGGATCTTATTGTCAAGCAGGATGGCAGCAATTGTGAGAGCGGGTGCGTGCGGATGCAAATACCCAACGGATTTAAACGCTTCTGCGGTGAAGGCAACTTGAGAAGGAATAACCCGTGCTTGAGAGAGAGTAGGTTGCAAAGAATAGTCGATTTTCCAAGGAGAAAGGGGTCTGGTCGGTTGGATGCTGCCAAGGCCGAAAAAATCTTCTTTTTGGAGCTCTTGGAACATCTCTTTAGAACAGCTGAGGATAAGTTGGGGATTGTGGAAAGTAAATAGCTGCTCTTTGAGGTGTAGGAGCTTGTCAATAAGTTTTGGGATGTTATCAGAGAGGTTTTTGCACAGCTCTTCAATGGCTTTAAAATAGCGAATTCCATACCAGGACTCATTGATGTGACCAGCTGAAGAAAATCCGCAGAGGGCAAGCTGCATCGCATAGCGCATTGCTTGGCGGTTTAAGCGGTTGAGTTGGGCTTCGCGTAATTGTTCGATGAGCTCTTGGATCCGTTTTTTTTCATCGAATCGGGGTTTTTCTAAAGTATCGCGCATTAGCTGGAACAAATGGGGCATTTTCCTTTGTAGTGCTTTGCCGCGTATGTTCAATGAAGGCTTGCTCAATTTTGGATCGGAGGTTTGGATATGCAATGCAGCAGTGGCTCCAATCCCGCCGGTGTGTGCTTGGATAAATTCTAGGTTTTGATCGAAGGAGCGGTTTGCGCTGCCAACTTCTGTAACAAGCGTAGTTAACAAATGCACATAGGGGAGATCTTCATCTGCAATATGCGGCAAATCAAAACACAGATCCGCATAGAGAATGTGGTTGGTGAAGCAATCGTGATGGTAGATGTCGAGGTTGCCGTGCTTGATATGTTTGAGAGGAAAATCGCGCACGATAGGGATGACAGCATCTAAGCCCACATTGGGGAGAACATCGAGCGATTGGTGTTCGGTGTGTTTTTGGTAGGTAGCAAGTTCTTCTGTTTGCTTGAGGATGTGTGCGATCTCTTTTTCAGAAAGAGAAGCTTGGATTTTTGAAAGAACTTGCTTCTCTTCTTCCACTTCTCGAGCGGTAAGGGCAGGATCGGGCTGCATCACTAAACGCACGTAGTGGGGATTGTCGAGGAAGTGTTTTTTGATAAGACCTGTTAGATAGCCGGGATCTTTCACTTTAGATAGCAGACCTTCAAATAGAGAGTGAAGCATCAGAGCGTTTTCTGGATCGCAGCCGTGTTGTTTTGCTAAGGCAGAACGCATGAAAAGCGTGAGTCCAAAAGGCGCATGGTCGCCTGCAATTTCCAGTCTGGAAAATTCCAGCTGATGGATCGCAGCATCGATCATATGCGAGGGGATGCCCTTTTCGATGATGTCTGCTAGCGCTTTTTTCAATGTGTTTTCCAGCTTCTCTACATTTTTAGCATCGCAGCCTTTGCATACGATGGCATAGGGGACCTCGCTCATCTCTGCATCCATAAAGGCATCGGCATGCACGCAGAGCTTAGATTTTAAAAGAGCGGCTTTGAGCAAGGAGGCATCGGTATCCATCAACACAGAATCGAGAACGCTTAGAGCAAGCACTTCTTCTTGGTCGATGAGTGGAGCGGTGAGGTACCCAAATGAGATAATACTGCGATCGCCGAGTTCTTCTCCCTCGCTGACAGGGTAGCGCATTTCTTTGTGGATAGGTGCTGTAAACCTTCTTTGTCTTCGGATGGGAAGGATGGGAGGTAGTTCAGGAACATGTTTCAGGGCGTGTTCTGCAATGAAATCGAGGTGTTTTTTTAGTGGCAGGTCGCCGTAGAAGAAAAAGAGGCATCGGCTCGGATGGTAGTAAGTTTCATGGAATGCAATCAATTCAGCATAGGTTAGATCGGGGATGGCCCTGGGATCTCCTCCCGAATTGTAAGTATAGGGCAGATCGGGAACGAGCGTTTCCATCAGGGTGTGCCATAAACGGTTGTCCGCAGAGGCCATGCTGCCTTTCATTTCGTTAAAGACGATCCCTTTGATCTGAAGAGGGCTTTTGGGATCTTTGGGGTCGGTAAATTCATAGCGGTGTCCTTCTTGCAAAAAGCTCATCCGTTTGAGCTCGGGGTGGAACACAGCATCGATGTAGACATCCATCAGATTATAAAAATCCTGCTCATTTTGAGAAGCTGCGGGGTAGCACGTGAAATCGGATCCGGTAAGGGCGTTCATGAAGGTGTTCAAGCTTCTTCGGCTCATGGAAAAAAACGGATCCTTGACAGGGAATTTTTTCGACCCGCAAAGAACGGTATGCTCAAGGATATGCGCCACTCCATTAGAACTTGTAGGGTAAGTTTTAAATGAGAGGCAAAATAAATTTTCAGGATCCTCGCACCCAAGATGCATGACAGATGCGCCGCTGGGCAAATGCTGCAGCTCGCGAAGAATGCAGTTGAGTTCTTCGATGCGGATGCATTTGGTCACGATGAAGTCGCCGTAGCGCTCTCCTGGAGCCTTCAAAAAATGGGGGTCGATGAGCATGTTTTTTCGCTTTAAGTAGAATAGATTACTTCTAGCTTAGAGGAAAGCGAGGTTTTTGCCAAGGAAGGTTAGGAGAAATGACAATAAATTTTTAAAATGGATCTACTGAATGGTACACTCGGCCTCTTTTTGTAAAAATCGATCCAGCTGGGTTTTGTCATTTAATTTAGAAGTAAGATGCTCTTTAAATCGATGGCTTTTGAAAAGTTCTGGAGCTCTAGAGTGAAGCTGCCGTAATGTTTTTTCCGATCCGGTGTTAAGCTCATTTATGAGCTCATTGAGTGGAACTGTAAACAAATGATTGCGATCCTGATAAATTTCAATGGCGGTCAGTGCGTTCAGGTCAATTTTGTGTGCGCCGCAAAAGTTGAATTCAGCAGTACAGGAGGCTTCCCACCCTAGAACTGTTAAAAAATTTACCAACCCTTCGTCGGTGAATTTGTCAATCACACTATAAATGTGATCTTTCATTGCTTTTGCATCCATCTCTGGTTTTTTCGAATAGTAACAATCTTTGTCGGTTAAATTATCCAAGAATCTAAAAAAGTTCAAAGCAAGTATTTGTTGCATATTAGGTAAGTTGTAGGAGATAAGGCTATGTTTTTTCACTTTAGCCTCATAATGGCTATTCAAAGATAAATGAATCCATTCGTACGAATGGTCGGGGGAATAGTCGGGAATGTACGTGTTCATAGAAAAGGATGGCCCCATGAAACCCAACTTGTAAATACGATCCGTTTTATACCCGAAATCCAGTTGTTTGAAAAAGAAAGCGGGGTTTTTATTAAAATTACTTTCGTCTAACAATCGATCTAAATCGAATACGAGTCCAATTGTTCTTTCCTTTAAACAGTGTTTGTCAATCAAGTCGCCACAACAAATCACATTGAAGTCTCCATTTCTAATGTCATCGGGACCCAATGCTGCAGGGCGAAAATCCAGAAAGAAGTCAATCAGGTTTTTTCGACCATACAAACAAGTGTCTAAAATAATTGCGATATTGTTTATTGAGGCTAAATGTTTGATAGAAGAATGGGGCTTTGCTTCTTGTGCTGCTGCCATGAGCCTTGCTGCTATTTCTGGATGGCATTTGGGCCTGTAAGGAGTATTTGCATCATGGATAGCAAGTTTGGCTTCTTCCTTGGAGCCGTTAAAATAAAGCTGAGAGAGTCTTTCAATTTCAGTGGCTTTTCGCAGTTTTGCTCGCAGATGCCTTTGAACAAAGATGACCTTTTTTTCGACATCAGGATCCTGCTCGTTTTGAGAGGTAAACCATGCTAATGTTTTCTTTTTTTCTTCCTCTTTCTGAACTAATAGAGAGGGTTGTTCACTGGGATCAAATAGACTCAATGGAGGAGTGGGAAGGTATTTTCTAAATAGTTGGATGATTTCCTGGCTTTCTGAAAGGTAAGCTTTTTTGATTATATCTTTGTCAATCGGATGGCCAAGAAGGTCCCTATTTCTTTTCAATTCTATCAGGTTATTTTCGAGCTCTGGCAATATATTTTGCCTTGCATCAGGGAACCGTATATAGCTTTCCGTTAATGCGATGATATTTCTGTTGTTTTCTTCTAAGGATATTTTATTCATATTTAACCGTTCTATTTCTTTTGTATTAATATAAATAATATTATATTAAAAAAATCGTTAAAGTTCAAACAGTTTATTTTGTATTATATGAATATTGCGTTTGATTTAATGTGATTATTATTAGAAGGTTGCGTTGATAAACCCTTCATTATAAGGGTGGATATGTGTAAGTTTTAATTTTAATTTGAGGATAAAAAAAGCCGCCGTTTATAAACGGCGGCTTTTTTTAAAGAAACTATTTGACTACCAAGTCAGCGCAGCGGAAGACTGATATTCAGTGACTCTAGTTTCGAAGAAGTTTTTCTCTTTGCCAAGGTCGATGGTCTCGCTCATCCAAGGGAAGGGGTTTTTGGAGCGGTAGATCGCTTTGAGGCCGATGCGCTCTAACCTGCGGTCAGCGATATGCTGGACGTATTCGCGGAACATGGGGGCTGTCAGGCCGAGGATGCCTCTGGGTAGGCAGTCTTGGGCGTATTTGATCTCGAGTTCTACGGCTTGTTTGATTTTTTCCACGATGTGGTTTTGGAATGTGGGAGACCAGAGCTCAGGGTTTTCTTCTTTGATCCCGTTGATGAGGTCGATGCCGAAGTTGAGGTGGATCGTCTCATCGCGGAGGATGTATTGGAACTGCTCGCCGATGCCTGTCATTTTGTTCTGACGGTGGAAGGAGAGGATCATCACAAATCCGCTGTAGAAGAAGATCCCTTCCATGACGATGTAATAACCGATGAGGTTTTCTAGGAACTTTTGGGCGCCTTCTGGGGTACTGGTGTTGAAGTCAGATTTTAGGATGTCAGAGGTTAGCTCCATCTCAAATTGATCTTTGGCGTGGATGGTGTTGACTTCATTGTACATGTTGAATATTTCGCCCTGATTGAGGTTGAGCGATTCCACGATGTACAGGAAAGTATGGGTGTGGATCGCTTCTTCGAAGGCTTGGCGAAGGAGATACTGGCGCACTTCAGGGTTGGTGACATGCTTGAAGATCGCAAGAACGATGTTATTGCCAACAAGACTCTCTGCAGTGCTGAAGAAGCCGAGGTTGCGCATAATGACGCGTTGTTCATCTTCGCTTAAGGTATTGGATTTCCAGAGCTCGATGTCTTTGGCCATGGGTACTTCGGTCGGCATCCAATGGTTGGCGCAGCCGTTCAGATAGTGTTCCCACGCCCATTTGTATTTGAGCGGCATGAGTTGATTGACATCGACTTGATTGCAATTGATCAGGCGCTTGGCGCTGACTTCGACTCTCTTTTCGCTGCCTTGGGTGTCTGTAGTTTTTACAGGCTCTTCAAACTCTAACATAATATCCTCATATTTATTTTACTGGCAGCTCTCGCAGCCTTCTTCAAGATTGCAAACAATGGGTTTATCTTTTTTGGGTGCAGCAGGTGCCTCTTCGCGATCAACGGTAATGTTGCTTGAGGCGGATTTGTTTTTCATCCAACGGGGTTGGAGTCCGCGCTTGTTGACGTCTGTGGTGGACTTCTCCACGCTTGTTGCGCCGAGGCAGCGGAGGTAATACGTTGTCTTGAGACCTTTT
Organism: Chlamydiota bacterium; assembly: GCA_023269355.1. GTDB lineage: Bacteria > Chlamydiota > Chlamydiia > Chlamydiales > Rhabdochlamydiaceae > CAJCIW01. Next base: position 57,027 of record JAHFTO010000003.1, read on the forward strand.
TTCCAGGCGAACATGTACATCTGAGCAAGTTTTTTTCCGCTGGGCTCTGCCATGTAAAGGTTATGGGAGATGCCCATGTCGATCCATTTCTGGCGGCGGCTTGTGCACTCGATCATCCATTCCGGATCGATCTCAAAAGAAGTCAGGAAGACTTTTTTGATCTCTTCTGGGATCCGTTCAATCTCAGAGATCGAGCCATCAAAATACTTGAGGTCGTCGAGCATTTGTTTATCCCAGAGACCCAATTTTTTGAGGCAGTTGACCAGATAGATATTGGGGATGGTAAATTCTCCGGAGAGATTGGATTTGACGAACAGGTGTTTGTACATCGGTTCGATCGATTGCGTACTGCCGATGATGTTCGAGATGGTCGCTGTGGGTGCAATCGCCATCGTGTTACTGTTGCGCATGCCGTACTTTTGGATCGATTCACGCACTGGTGTCCAGTCTTTAGCCATGCTGCGGTCCATATCGAGATCGCCGCCTCTTTCTTGTTCCAAAAGAGCGATGGTATCGATCGGAAGGAGACCGCGGTCCCATTTGGATCCTTTGTAGGATTCATAGGGGCCGCGTTCTTTGGCAAGTTCGCTCGAGGCCAAAATGGCATAGTAAGAGATCATCTCCATGCATGTATCAGCGAACTGGACAGCTTCATGACTAGCGTAGCTGATGTTCATGATATAGAGCGCATCTTGGAAGCCCATCAGGCCCATACCGATGGGGCGGTGTTTTGTGTTGGCATTACGCGCTTCATCGATGGGGTAAAAGTTGATGTCGATCACGTTATCGAGCATGCGCACTGCGGTGCGGATGGTGGCCGCGAGTTTTTTCTCGTCGAGCCCCTTTTCTGTGACGTGCTCAGGTAGATTGATCGATCCTAAGTTACATACAGCGGTCTCTTTTTTAGAGGTGTTGAGCAGGATCTCTGTGCATAGGTTAGAGCTGTGGACGACACCTGTATGATCCTGAGGCGAGCGGACGTTGGATGGATCTTTGAAGGTCATCCAAGGATGGCCTGTTTCAAAGAGCATGCTGAGCATTTTGCGATACAGCTGCACTGCTTCGATACGCTTGAAGAGCTTGATCGTTCCGTCATCTGCCATTTTTTCATATTCGGTGTAGCGTTTTTCAAACGCTGCGCCGTAAAGATCATGGAGGTCAGGCACATCGTTGGGGCTAAAGAGCGTCCAATGGCTATTTGCATTGACCCGTTTCATGAAGAGGTCGGGGATCCAGTTGGCGGTGTTCATGTCGTGGGTACGTCTTCTCTCATCGCCTGTGTTCTTGCGCAGCTCGAGGAAGTCTTCGATGTCCAGGTGCCAGGTTTCGAGGTAGGCGCACATCGCCCCCTTGCGCTTGCCGCCATTGTGAGCAAGAGCAGAAGTTGTCATGTAGGATTCGTCATCTTCTACTTCCAGGTCAAAAACGATGGGTTTGATAGCAGCTTTTGCTGTGTTTTTGATCCTTGTAAAAATGTGGTTTCTCAGCGTGAGCCAGTTGCGTTTTTTCAGAGGTTTGCAACCGACGAGGTTCGCAATTTCAGGAGTTGCTGGAATTCTGATGTCGTAGCAAGCTGTTGTCCCTGTAAATTCTGCTTTGGAGCCATCGGAGCGGGTAGCAACATGGTCATTGTTGCGGATGCGGAATTGCCCAGATGTCGGAATGCCTAAACGCAGCAGCTGATAGCGCAATCCTTCGATCAAAGCTTGAGAAGTATTGGTAAAGGTGACTTCAACACCGCGTGACACATTGCCGTCTGTCTCTAGTAACCCTTTGATTAGAGCTAATGTTTGAGGGCGGGGAAGATGGGAAAAGCGTGGAGCGATGTGTTTGTTCTTTTGAGTATTGTAAATGTCAGTATGGGTAAAGGGAAGCGTTGATTCTCCGCTAGAGACAATACGTCCTGTCGTTGCATCGCGAAGCGCTCCTTTTCCTGTGGCCCAGCGGACTTGTTGATAGTTTTCCCCGCGAGAAGCTTCCCAGAAATGGATGCCTCTAGCCGTGAGATAATTTCTTACGAATTCGAGGTGCTCGTCTTTAGTAGGATTGCCAGAGACGCCCCACTCACTTTCTCGAGAGAGATGTCCATCGCCAAGAAGAATTCCGTAAAGTCGCGCATCTTCTTCGTTAAAATCTTCGACGGGTACAACTTCTGAGGGGATCACTTGAGCAATCAGGTCTCCCGACTTCAGATGTTTAGCATCGACCCATTCGGATTGAATTTTGCCTTTTTCCAACCAAGCGAGGGTTCGCGAATGCGCCTGTTCCCAAGGAACGTTGCGGATTGCGTAGAAAGGATGTCCATCTGTGACAATGACAGGTTCGAGGGCATGTTTTAGGGTGATTGCTACCATGGGATCTTTTTGCGTGTAGGAGAATTTCTGTGTCACGCGTCGGTATTTTCCGCTGATACCTAAAACAAGGTCTCCAGGAAGAATATTGGATATTGGCTTGGAGCCCTCTGCAGTGTAGACGAGTGTATCGGGAGAGAAGCACTGATTCACAGCTACAGCCGTATCATTAGCGACTTTGAGGAAGGGGATCACGCCTTGGCTTTTGCCGTTAGTTCCTTTAATAAGAGCGCCCGTTGCTCGGATGTTCGACCAATCGTTGCCGATACCGCCGGCCCATTTGGAGAGCTGGGCATCGTCTGAGACGACTTTGAAGATGTTGCTTAAGTCGTCCATGACGGTAGAGAGGAAGCAGGAGCTGAGTTGGGAATGGTTAGTTCCAGAGTTGAACAGAGTTGGAGTTGCAGAGCAGAAAAGGAATTTGGAGAGGGTGTCGTAGAACTCGATCGCGCGTTCGTTGCGATCTTCCAATTTTTCATTGAGCGCAAGACCCATAGCAACGCGCATCCAGAAGATTTGCGGTGTTTCTAAGCGGCGCTGCTCGTGGTGGAGGAAGTAGCGGTCGTAGAGAGTTTGCAGACCGAGGTAGGTGAATTGGTCATCGCGCTGAATTTGCATTGCGCGTGCTAATTTGTCAGCATCGAAACTGAGGAGATCAGGGCTCACTCTGCCGACTTTAATAGCGTATTTGAGATATTTTTTGAAGTAGTCGCGATGGGCTGATTCCAGCGATGGATCGGAGGCAGAGATTTCCATCGTCTCGCGGTAAAGAACGTCGAGGAGTAGCCGCGATGCTACAGTGGAATAAGCAGGCTCAAGTTCGATTTTAGCCCGTGCTGCCATGATATTTGCTTGATCGACTTCGCTCTCTTTGACCCCCTCGTAGAAATTGGTGATAGAGCTCTCGAGAAGTTCTTCTGCAAAAGTGAGTTCTTCTAAGCCTCTGCATGCAAATTTAAGTCTGCTCAAAAGCTGGGATTCTGTGATGGTGCGGACGGATTTGTCTTCGCAGGAGATAGTGAACTGGCGGATGGTCTTTTCTTCAGCGGGGAGGGTATGCTCAAAGCTGCTGCTTTGCTCGCCAAGAGTTGCTCGATTCAGAATAAAATTCTTAGCCGCTCCAAAGAACCCTTCTTTCATGAGTTGCTGCTCAATCTCATCATCGATGAGAGCGCTGCTTAAGGTATGGCCTGCTTTAGACAAGGAGACTGCTCTTGCGACCACTTTTTGTGTGAGCAAATTGACCGCATCGACGATAGCTTGTGTCGCAGGTCCATCCATTTGTTCGGATCGTCGAAAGGCATCCTCAATAGAAGAGGCGATTTTCATCGGGTTGAAACGAACGATACTGCCGTCGGAACGGATGATCTTTAAATTAAGGGGGGAGTCTTCGCGCAGGGACTTATGCTGGTCTCGGTATATAATATAGTCTCTGGCAACGTCGTGATGTCCTGCTTTCATCAGGCATACTTCGACTTGGTCTTGGATCCCTTCTACAGTTAAAGAGGCTCCCTTAGAGGCAAGAATATACAGCTCGCTGATGACTAGATCCGTTGCTTGTTCAATGGTTGTCGCTAGTTCTGTATCTAAAACAGCTTCCCTGCCTATTTTTTTTGTGTCGCGGAAAGCCAGATCCAATGCGTGGCCGATTCTTTCTTTGCGGAAAGGGATGATGCTTCCGTTGCGCTTAACGACGGTGAAGCGCTGCATTTTACTTTCGATATCCTGTTTTAAAGCAGAAGAAATTTCAGCGGCGGAGAGACCAGATGTTTTATCTTGGGAAGAAGATGGCTTGCGTGTCATATAGCTCCTATATTTGAATTATTTCCGGCGCGTAAAATCCCTTATGCCTTACACCTAAAGTAAGGTTGAGAGAAACAGATGCATGTCTTGCGAAACACTACATCTTGTGGTTTGTTGCTTATATACACACTATATATGGTAGCTGCTTGCTAAAAGTCCACAAAAAAAAAGAGTGGGCGATAAAAAAAATTCTTATAAGTTTCAAAGTACAAAATATGAATAGATTGTGACGCAAACATTTTAAGGAAATGCTAAGAATTTTGCCATTTGAAGTGGTGACAGTTACGAAAAAATCAGGTATAAATAAGATAATAATGCATTATTTTCGGGGTTCTCATGCGCCAAGTGTATCTTATTCCTAATATTATTACCGCGTTCGGACTTTCTTGCGGTCTTTTCGTGATCTTCAAAGTCAATATGGTAGGTCCTGGCACTGAGCTGTTCAGCGTTCTGAACATTGCTGCCATCCTTTTACTTGTGGCGGCATTTGCGGATCTTCTCGATGGAGCGGTGGCAAGAGTGATTCGCGCCGAGAGTGAATTTGGCGTGGTCTTTGATTCTTTATCCGATGCGATCACATTCGGCGTTGCCCCTTCTGTCTTATTATTAAAGGCGCTTTCTTTAGAGCCGGGGACGGGGCTGTCTTTTTATGCGATGCTTGGCTGTATGCTCTATTCGATCTGCGGGGTTTTGCGTCTCGTGCGTTTTAATGTGAAAAAAGGAGAAGCGAAAGGAAACCAGGAGCAGCTCGCTGAGCAAAAGAAACATTTTACGGGTCTTCCGATCCCAGCATCTGCGCTGGCGGCCGTTGCTGCGAATCTCTTTTTTGCCTCTCCTTTAATACAGCAGCTCTTTCCTATGGCTCAAGAGACAAGAGCGATTGTTCTTTCGACGATCATGATTATTCTTGGATACTTTATGGTCAGCCGCTGGAAGTTTCCCAGCTCAAAGGCTCTGCACTTTCGAGTTCCCTCCTTTCAGCTTGTTTTTCTCACCGTCATCTTGGCTATCTTTGTCATCTATGGGGTGCTCTATTTCTTGCCGATCATGCTCACCGTGGTCACTTGGGGATATATTTTACTCGCGTGGATCCTGTCTATTATTCGTGTGATCGCGGGTAAAAAATCAAAGACGCTTGAGGATTTTGAACCCGAACAAGAGGACTAAAGCATGATAGGGATCTGTGTTGCTGCTCTTCTTTTTTTAGCTTGGTGTTGGATGCGCGAAAAGGGACTGCGGAAAGAAGCAGAGCTGAAGTGTAAGTTCGCAGAAGAAAAGTTGCTACACCTGCAAAATGCCGAAGAGCAACTTAAAAATGCATTTCTCTCGATATCCTCCGATGTTTTAGAAAAGAACAACCGCTCCTTTTTAGATCTAGCCAAAACTTCCCTAGAGAGCTATCAAGAAAGGGCAAAGGGGGATCTCGACAAACGGCAAACAGCCATCTCTGAGCTATTAAAGCCTGTCAAAGAAAGTCTCACAAAACTCGATACCGGAATGCGCCAGATAGAAAAAGAGCGCAGAGGGGATCAAGAGACACTCCGAGAACAAGTCAAATCCCTCGTAGAAAATGAAAGACAGCTCAAACAAGAAACCTCCAACTTAGTCAAGGCGCTGAGAACGCCGCTTGCTAGAGGCAGATGGGGAGAGATCCAGCTGCGCCGCGTCGTCGAACTTGCTGGCATGCTTAACCAGTGCGATTTTTTTGAGCAGCAGCAAGAAATTAGTGAAGAAGGGCGTTTTCGCCCCGACCTCGTCGTGCGCCTTCCTGGAGGCAGGCAAGTGGTCGTTGACTCCAAAGTTCCCTTAGAGGCTTATCTCGAAGCTATCCATGCAGAAGATGATGCTCTGCGCATTCAGCGTTTTAAAGACCATGCCAGACAAGTGCGCGCGCATATCAGCCTGCTTGGAAAAAAATCTTATTGGGAACACTTTCAGCCGACCCCTGAGTTTGTCGTCTTATTTTTGCCCGCGGAGACGTTTTTTAGCGCAGCGCTAGAATACGATCCTTCTCTTATTGAATATGGCGCAGATCAAAATGTGATTTTGGCAACACCCACGACGCTGATTGCACTTTTGCGAGCGGTAGCCTACGGATGGAGACAGGAAAATTTAAGCCGCCAAGTGGAAACCCTCCATGAGCTCGGCCAAGATCTCTACAAACGGCTTGGCGACATGAACGCCCACTTTGCCAAGATGGGAAGGGGACTATCCGCTGCAGTCGACTCCTATAATAAGGGGATCGGCTCGCTTGAGTCCAGGGTTCTTGTCACAGCTCGGAAGTTTAAGGATCTTGGGATCGTGCCCAGCCAAGTGGACATTGAAGAAGTGGAACCTGTTGAAAAAATTACGCGAGAGATTGAGAATCTATCCCAATCAAATTGCGAGATCAAATAATGTACAGTGTCCAACCCTTCCGGTCTTATTCACATGCACCTATGTGTATAGGAAATACGTATTTCCCAGGCGATCCTGCCTATCCTGGCCTATCTGCTGTTTTTGACAATGGAAAAGATGCATGGGAGGTGCTCTCTCATGATCCTAATTTGCGTAGATGCATCCGATTTACAAGCACGAGCGAAAACTCATTATTGGAATCCTTCGAGCTTCTTGGATATTGGGATGATAGTGTAGCTATTGCCGTGTGTTATAAAAAGGGAGCGGCTTTTGATGTCTATTTGCGTAGCAAGGGGATTGAGATTGAAGAAGATGGATTTTTTTTGGTGAGTGACCTAGACGAACTTAGAATTATTTTTAGCATTATCTGTGGAAATAACAAAATTCCTCTGAAACAAAAAGAGGAAATGGCAGCCATTATGATGCATGAAACATGCGCACCTCAAGCTAATCAGGAAAGGGATTTTTTTCTATTGAATAGCAACCCTTATGAGATTCCTGCTCTGCCCTATCCTGGCCTACCTGCTGTTTTCGACAAGGGAGATGGCGATTGGAACAAGATCTTTTATACGTGTGAGTTGCGCAGATGCATTCGATTGAGAAGCACGAGCGAAAATTCATTATTGGAATACTTCGATCTTTTGGGTTATTGGGATGGAAAGATATGTATCTCTTTATGCTATCAGAAAGAACAGGGTTTCGATGAGTATTTGCGCAGACACGACATCAAAATTCAATCCGATGGACATTGTTTTACGGGTAGGATTGAGGCCATTAGAACCATCTACACCATTCTCTCTCAAAACAATGAAATTCCCGAAGAGCGATTGAAGGAAATCTACTCTATTATAGCGCGTGGATGCTGTGATCCCTCAAGGCCTCCCACCCCTCCTAGGAGATTCCCTCCTATGCATGGTCTCTTGCTTTGATTCAGACACGATTGAAGAACTGGAACCTGTTGAAAAAATTACGCGGGAACTAGAGAATCTATCCCACTCAAAACTGACAGATGGAATTATGAACAGAGTAGATCAAAACCGAGCTAATACATTTAAACAAAACTATCATTTTACAGGTGATATTTCTTATCCAGGCTTACCTGCTGTTTTTGACAATGGGAATGTTCGTTGGAAGAAGGTCTCTATTGAACCTAAGTTACGCAGATGCATAAGATTTAAAAGTACGACGGAGAACTCATTATTGCGATACGTCGATTTTCGTAGATATTTGGATGATACGGTCGGTATCGCCGTGCGTTTTAATTGGGGACATTCTTTTGACCAATATATGCGCAAATATGGAATCAACATTGAAGATATTGGATATTTTTCGACGGATAAGCTAGATGACATCAGAGCTGTTTTTACAGCTATCTGTAAAAATAACACAGTCTCTGAGGAAATGAAATCGATTGTTTCCCATGTAGCATTCAACCCTCGATCTTCACAAAACCGATTTGATACATTTCCGTATTTATCAAATCCGGGCGTACCAATACCTTCTACAGGTGATACTGCTTATCCAGGCTTACCTGCTGTTTTTGACAATGGGAAAGATTGTTGGGAGGAGGTCTCCATTGAACCTAACTTGCGCAGATGCGTAAGATTTAGAAGTACGACGGAGAACTCATTATTGCGATATTTTGATTTTCGTGGATATTGGGATGATACGATTGGGATCGCCGTGCGATTTAAAGGGGGACATTCTTTTGACCAATATGTGCGCAAATATGGAATCAACATTGAAGATGATGGATGTTTTTCGACGCGTAAGCTAGATGACATCAGAAATATTTTTTTTGTAATCTGTAACAATAATGATATCCCTGAAGCGCAAAAAATGGAAATGAGATCCATTATCATCGCTGGAACATGCCTCCCTCGACCTCCACGAAAAGGGATTTATTTTTTATTAAGTAGTGTAAACCCTTTTGAGGATTCCCCAATTAAGTTCGAACAAAAAAAGCAACCGCCCACAGCCCTGCCCTATCCGGGCAAATCCGCTGTTTTTGATCAAGGAAATGGCGATTGGAACAAGGTCTTTTATGTGTCTGAGTTGCGTAGATGCATGCGATTGACAAGTACAACGGAAGGCTCGTTATTGAAATACTTCGATCTTTTAGGATATTGGAATGGGCAAATCTCTCTCTCCATTACCTTTACTGAAGGACAATCTTTCGACGAGTATTTGCGCAAAAATGGCCTACAAGTTGAATTCAATGGTTATTGTTTGGCGCGTACAATTGAGGATGTTAGAACTGCTTTTAAAATTATCTCCCAAAACAACGAAATCCCTGAAGAGCAATTGAAGGAAATAAGCGCAATTATAGAGCGTGGATCCTGCGATCCCTCAAGGCCTCCTACCCCTCCGAGGCGATTCCATGGTATGGTTAGTTTGTTGGATGGATAGAGCAGCTGGCTAAAACAAATGACCCCGGATGCTTATAGGAACCTATCCCGATAAAAATTTTCGTCGATTTTCGGGATTAGTTTAAAGTTAGCCTTTTTCCGTAGCCATATTCATCTTTTCGAGATGCTCGACCAGATACATTTCCCATGATTGAAGAAGTGGAACCTGTTGAAAAAATTACGCGGGAACTAGAGAATCTATCGCAATCAAATTCTGAGGTGACATCATGATTAAAGTAGATCCAAACCGGACTTCTGCATTTACAAATGTACAAAACTCTCCGTCTCCAGTGAATCTTCCTTATCCTGGATTACCTGCTGTTTTTGAAGACGGAAAAGACGATTGGAACAAGATCTACTATATAGGTGACATCCGCAGATCAATCCAGATGCATAGTACAACGGAAGACTCTTTAATAAGATACTTCATTCTTTATGGATATTGGGATGATACAATAAGTATCTCTATAAATTATAAGAGCGGGCAGTCTTTCGATGAATATTTACTCAAGCATGGCATCACAAGTGACATGGATGGATATCATCATGCACGTACACTTGAGGGGGCTAGAATTCTTTTTAAGAGTATCTCTCAAAATAACGAGCTTCCTAAGAAGCGCTTAGACGAAATGAATCACATCCTAGAGCATGCATCTCCTATCATAAAGCGAACGGGTTGGACGTGTTCGGAGCTCTTCTAATAGCTAGGTTATAGCTTTCTTTAAGAAAAAAACTGGAAAATTTGTTCCCGACAAGCATATTCTAGCAATCCATTGACTGGGAGCTAAAAATGAGATGGGTTGCGCTACTTATTCTATTGATGAATATGACAGCGAGTTTTGCTGGTGTAAAGGCAGTTCTTTTCGATTGCGATGGGACCTTGGTAGATACTGAATATGGACATTATTTGGGTTTGAAACTGGCTCTCAATGAACTGGGAAGTGATTTGACGTTTGATGACTATTCCCAGTGCGTGGACGTGGGCAATCCAGGTGGAACAAGTGCGCAATTAATCGCAGAAAAGTCAGGCATAGACTGTACAGACTTTCTTCTCGAAAGGAAAAGGGAGCACTATGTTAGACTTTGCAAAGCAGGATTCCCTCCTCTTATACAGACAGTGAATTTTCTTAAAACGCTTGCTTCTGAAAAGGAATCTTTAGGTATCAAGATTGGTGTTTGCTCTGCAGCAAATAAAGAGGAGATATTCGCCCATTTAAAGCATCTGCAGATCGAGCATTTGCTCGATATGGTGCTTTCTGGAAGTGATGACTTAGACGATTACACAGATCCAGAGGGAGTAAACAAGCCCAAACCTTATATCTATTTGCATGCGATGAAATTGCTTGGTGTTGCTCCTGAGGAGACAGTGGTGATTGAGGATAGTAGAGCAGGGTCTTTAGCAGGAGTCTCTGCTGGGTGTTTTACTATCGCTATTCCCAATGACCATACAAGACATCATGACTTTAGCCATAGCCATTGGCAATTGGATTCTTTTGCAGAGCTGGATATCCAGAGTTTCTTCCAAACAATTGTGAAAATGAAGGCAAATCCTAAATTCTGATCGCTTTGCCTGTGGAGTGAGCGATTAAAGTGGGGCTGCAGTGAATTGTGGCCTTCATTTCAATGATTTTACCCTTTTCACCGATGATTTCTCCGCGGATGGTCAAGAGTTGATTGATCGGTGCTGGGGCGACATAGCGCACAGTCATTTCAGCTGTAACTGCATTTCCATAAACGATGCAAACCAGCCGCGTCATCGCTTCATCGAGAAGCGTTGCGATGATACCTCCGTGCAGAACGCCTTTCCACCCTTGATATTTGGAATCGGGGGTAAATTCTGCAGAGGTGGTCAATCCTTCGACTGTCCAATGGATGCGCAACCCGTCGGAGTTTTCCATGCCGCAAACAAAGCAGCAATTGTCATCTTCTAGCTGTAATTTTGACATCGGTTTAACTCATTTTTAGTTTTTGGATCCAATCCTCGGGAACACCTGCTTTGCGGCGGTGGTCTTCATGATAGATAAACCCCTTGGCTCGAGAAGGAGTCATGAGGGAAGGGAGATTTTGTTCCCAGAGGTCCCACTCATTTTCCTCGGGCTTTTTGAGTTTTTTCAGCCAGTTTATTCCAAAAGAAACGTGGCTGATCTCATCTTCGAGAATGCGCTGCATGAGTGCGGCAGATTCCATGTCGCCAGCTTTGGCAAAGGAAGTGCCATAAAGAGGGGCAAAGTCGAGGTTGGCCATTTCAAAGGTGAGGCTCATCACGGTCAAGTAGCGGATGGGGCAGGTGAGGTGAGGAACGTGCGCCCAAAAATGGCGATAGAGGGGAAGGTCTCCAAAGCTTAGACCAAGTGCATTCATTCTAGTGATGTAGAGCCTGACGTGCTCTTGTTCTTCTTTGAGGGTGTTGGCAACGCCTTTGCGAAAATGTTTGGGAGCTTCGGGAAAAGCCAGAAGCGCGTGAGCCATGATTTCCACTGCGAGCAGTTCATGTCCAGCGAAACGATGGAGGCAGACGGCGCGTTTGTCGGGGTGGCGATGATCGTGAAAAGGAGGGAGCTTTTGGCAGCTGTTGTGGCGTTGAAATTGCATCCCTGCAGGCCTAATGGGTTCGGAAAAGATCAGCGGCGTGCCGGGATCGCAATCGGTAAGATGCTCTGGGGATAAAAGTTTTTCTTCGAGCGTGTCCGCGCTTAAGATGCGGATGGCCCAATCTCTAAGTTCCATAATATTGTGAAAAAAATGCTCCGGGTTTTGCACCCGGAGCTCTAAAGAAAGACTATTCTACAGAAAGGACGTAATAAGCAGGAAATGCAAAATTATTGTTTGGCCTTGGGGCTGCAATCAGTTTTACATTTTTGCCAACGAGGCTCTGGAGGTTGACTGTTGTGCTGTATACATATCCAACGGGGACATCTTTGCTGTCGCGCAGAATGAAGTCGCCGGGTTTGGACTTGACGATAGAGGCATAGGGCTCGACTAAACCTGTCAGCTCAACAGCTGCAAGGGCTTGCTCTTCGTAGTAGTCTTTTTGGGACTTGTTATCATTGATGTTGGCCCAGCTTAAGTAGAGAGCATCTTCAATGGGCGACCATGACTTCATTTTGTCTGTGATCAGAGAAATGTTTTCAAATTTCTGCAGATCGATTTTTTTACTGCCAGTCGTTGCAAATTGGTCTGCTTGTTTGGACTCGATATGGGTAATTTGCTTATGCAGGTACTCTTCTTGGAAGGTAGCAAGGGAGTCTCGGGCATGTTCCGCAAGTTCTGGGAATTCGCTGAAATCAGAGATCACTGTTTTATAACCCTTGACGATCCGATCAAAATCCACCTCTTCGTAGGATTTGAGCAGCTCTGCTTTACTGAGAAGTGCTGTTGCATCGAGGAGCTGTTCTGCAGTAGATCTACGACTGTCCATTTGCGCTTTGACTTCAGGTCCGCCTGCGTATTCGATATATTCTTTAGCGATATAGAATTTGGTTTTTGCAGGTGGAGCGATCTCTAACCATTTTGGATTGATAGGCGAGATGGTGGGATTTTCGATTTTGTCGCCAGTGCTTAAATGGGTGAGAACCGGAGCATCCAAACTGGGTTCTAAGCGGACGTTGACTCGGTTGCCTTCGACGACATTGTCGAGCACGAAACTGCGGAAGATGTACGCTTTAGTGCCAGCGGGTGCTTCAACAGCCCAGAAATCTTCTTTTTCGCCGGTCACCGTGACGAGATCATTTTTGGTGAGCTCTTTGATGATACGGCTGTCGAGATCAGGACGCAGGCGCATGCGCACTTTTCTAGCTTTGATTCTGCCAGTAAATGGATTAACGCTGATTTCTGGCGCTTTATCGGCAACTTTTTTGGGAGCTGCTTTGGGTTCTTCAATGAAGGGAGGGATAAACGCAGGGGCCGATTCCTCGACGGGAAGCGGCGCAGCTTCCATCAGGGGGAAATCGATCATTGTTTCCATTGGAGCGTCTGCGTTGAGAGCACTTGCTGAATACACGCAAAGCGAAGCACAAAAATAAGTAAAGAACTTAGACATGAGATATCGTCCTCCTGATCTCCATGTAGAGTAAAATAAACACTATAAAATCTCATTTTAGGCGGTGTTTATTTTTTATACCACGTTTTTTTCAGGAATAGAAGATTCTATACCTGCAGCGTTTGCTGCAGGCAATATTATTTAAAAGGATTAGACTTTAGGATGACGAACGACAAAGTAATGGTCTTTGCCTTCTTTATTGTTGTATCCCGTTTGATAAGGGAAGGGCTGGTTTTCATGTTCTTCGACATGATGGAAAATTTCTTTTAGGTGAGCCTTTGTTTCTTTTGTAGCAAAATTCTTTCGATCCATATGGAACCTTACTTCATAACAGTAGTCGTTAAGAGCTGGTTCATGGAACTGAGTGCTATAATCGGACGTATAGAAAGTAAATACTCCGCTTAAGAATTTATAATCATATGTAACTAGATGAGATTGAGACGGATCCTGAAAAATCAATACGCTTTCTGCGTCATGGAACAAAATAGAAAAGCGTTTGGCGAAGTCATCTTTGATGAACTGAACTGTTGATTTGTCAATCACAATTGTATCAAACAGTCCTTCGATAAGTTTCACATTTTCCTGCTCATTAAAATCTAACCATAGATGGAGTCGTTGGGTGAGATCTGAGGATTCGATTAATTCGGGGGTAAACTGGGTGTCGTTACAAGGACTAAACGAAATATCAGCAGATACCCAAATTTCATTCTCCTTTGCTTCATTGCGATCTGAAGGGAGACATTCGAGCGGAGTTCGACCAATAAAGAGACAAATAGATTTACCCTCAAGTTGAAGGGATTTAATTTTGGCAATCGTGTCTCCCAACTTGTAGTCCGCTTTTGCCGTTTCAGCATGCTGAGATCTGTTTTTCGTGCCTTCCCACGCATAATTGACATTGGGCGCAATGGTTTCTTTCCATATTTGGTTTAAGTTTTGAATTTCATCATAACTCATCATGGATGAGTTTGGATTCATTTGTATTTCATTCATTTGTGTTTTCCTTTTTTAAAATTATTTTGGATTCCGAACGATATAGAAACGGTCTTTGCCTTCGTTATTATAATTAGTCTGATAGGGATAAGGTTCGTCTATATGCTCTTGAACACTATGGAAAATTGTTTCTAAGTGCGCTTTTGTTTCTGCTCTAGAAATTTCCCAAGACAAATCATTCATCTCTTGATTTGTACTTTCACATTTTTCAATAAGCATCATCAAGTCGAACATGGTCGCATAATTATTTGTTGAAAATGTGAATAGCTTGTCTGATGATTCATCGAATCTCATTCCCCACCAAGACGGATCCTCAAAAACCATCTCGCTTTCAGAGGTGTGGAACAAAATGGAAAATCGTTTAGCAAAGTCATCGTTTCTGATCCCTTTGACTGTGGACTGATCGATGATGATTTTATCAAACAGTCCTCGAATCAGTACCAGACCTTCTTGCTGGTTAAAATCTACCCAAAGATAAAGCCTTTGGGTAAGGTCTGTAGAATCGATCATTTGGGCGCAATATTCAGAAGGAGTGAATGAAATATCAGCGGACACCCAAACTTCATTTTCTTTTGCTTCACTACAATCTGAAGGAAGTTTTTCTAAGGGAATTCTGCCAATGAAAAGGCAGATTGTTTTGCCTTCCGATTGAAGGGTCTTGATTTTGGCAACTGTTTCTCCGAGTTTGTAGCTTTCTTTTACAGACTTAGACTGCTCTGTTTCGTTATTGTAATCTCCCCACTGAAAACAGACCTTGGGTGCAACTGTATCTTGCCACTTTTGGTTTAAGCTCTGAATTTCTTCAGCGCTCATGGATGAGTGGGGATTCATTTGTATTTCATTCATTTTATTCTCTTTTTTAATCTTGATTAAGTTTTTGGATGACGAACGATAAAATGGGATTTATCAATGCCCGAATAATTCCCTTTATAGGGATAATCTGTGCCTTCGTGGTGCTCGACAGTATGGAAAATGGTTTCTAAATGTTCTTTTATGGCAGCGCATTGCCAAGACGATATGTCCTGAGGATGAATTTTATCTGGCCTCTCTTGATAAGTAGATGGATCCTTGAATAGCATCTCACTTTCATCAGAATGGAGTAAAATAGAAAAATGCTGGTAAAAGTTTTTTCCAAGAAATTTACTGGTTGACTGATCGAAGACAATTTTATCAAACAAGCCCTTGATCGATACAAAAAGTCGTCGTTCGTTCAAATCTAACCAAAGATAGAGTCTTTGCGTCAGATCTGTGGACTCTATGCATGGATTGTTCCAAGAACAATAAGGTTTTAGTGAAATATCAGCAGATACCCAAACTTCATTTTCTTTTGCTTCGCCCTGATCTGAAGGGAGTTTTTCAAGAGGTGTTCTTCCAACGAATAGACAAATGGTTTTACCTTCTGATTGAAGAGTTTTAATTTTGCCAATCATCTCGCCGAAATTGTAGTTTTGTCTGGCGGATTTAGTTTCTTCTGATTGATTACCGAACGGAGATGCACCCCACTCTTGTGGTTGATTGCCTTCTTTTGTCCAGTTGAAACAGACCTTGGATCCAGTCACTCTAGTCCAATTTTCATTTAAGGTTCGAACTTGAGTTCTTGTTAATGGTGAGCTACTATTCATTTTTATTCTCCTTTTAAAATCAAAGTTAATATAAATAATATTATTACATGTATTAACTTATTTTTCAATTATAATAATAATTTTAAAAGCATGAGTGAATGCTATGCTAAACCACTAGGGATCAATGGTTTAATAGGAAATAGCTTACTAAAAAGGAAATAAAAAAGGCGGCTAGGGAGCCGCCATTTATGCATGGCTTAAGACTTAAGAACTGCGTGGATGTGCTCACAGTGGCTTTTCCCGCAGGTACAGCCTACAGGGTCGCCGAGGAAGACGTTATACTGTTCTTTCTCATCAAGCGGGTTAGTGACGATATAGAGCTTGTCGTCAGATTGTTCTACTTTCCAGTCGCAAAACTTGAGGTCTTCATCAGAGACGATTTCCTCGGGGTTTTGTCCCTTTTTTTCGTCTTGATCGCTAACACCGGCTTGCATCGCTCGAGCGATCTGACAGCGCATGCAGTTACAGTGGGGTTCAGGCTTTGGCACCGCGTTGGGATCGTCGATTCCCATGGATTTAGCGATAACTGTGATTTTCTCAAGGACATCGGGAGGAAGGTCGGGTGTATTTGCCTGCTCGCTGTTGTGCTGGAGCAGAGTCCCGAATCCGCTCATGTCGGCGAGTCCACTTTTGAAGGGGATTTCCATGGTGATCATTTGCTCGTTGATGATGGGCAAGCTGAAGGGGGTTTTGGGGAATGGTTTTGGGGCTATGGATTTTTCATCTTGCTCTAGGTAGCGCGCATGAGCAGTAAAAATAGCATCTGCCATGGCTGGATCAAGATGGGGCACTTCAATGCGTGTACCATTCAAGAGGGTAACAATAAGGATTAAGTGAGTAGCTTGGTCTTCCATATGTAAAGAAGCGATGTTCTTCCAGGAAGTAGAGATATAAGGGGGGATGCTGAGGATTTGAGAGGTGATTTTCATGACCGTTCTCCTTGTGGCCTTTTCTTAATTAATATTATAACTGACAGGGATTTAAAATGTCAACAAAATTAGCACTTCAGTGCCGAGAGTGCTTAAAAGTGTTGTAAGTTGTTAATTATGATTGGCATAAAAAAACTATTGAGCAGTGAGCCTTGGATGTATATGCTCGGCAATTTGGATCAAAAAGAAGGTTGGTGTCAATTTTATGCTATTACCCCCAGCAGAAGAATCAAAAAACAGCCAAAAGCACACGAAAATCAATGGAAGCTTGGTTCCAGAGTCTTTAAAGGAGGCAACTGCCCATATGGCCCGTAAAACGTTTATCATCGATACGAATGTTCTTCTACACGACCCCAATGCCATTCAGAACTTCCAGGGCAGCGATGTGATTATTCCGCTCAATGTTTTCGAAGAGCTCGATAGCATGAAACGATTTTCTGATGAACTGGGAAAAAATGCGCGGCATGTCCTGCGTTTTATCGACGGATTAAAAGCAAAAAAGGCTGGAAATCTCCATACAGGTGTCAAAATTGATAATGGGATCAATGTAAGAGTCCTTGTCGATATGAAGCCAGGCGAGAAAACGGCATTTCCTCTACCTACAGATAGAAGTGGAAATAAAATCCTGCACGTCGCTTATAAATTGCGGGAGCAGGGCGAAAGTGTGGTGATCGTATCTAAGGATTTTGTCGTGCGCGTTAAGGCAGAGGCGATTGGCATCGAGGCGGAAGATTACGAGAACCTCAAGTTTTCTTACGAAAATATCTATCGCGGTTATCGCAAACTCGAAGTTCCAAAACGAGACATCGACCTCTTTTTAAAGGATGGATTTTTACCGATCGATATCCCAGATTTATTCCCCAATGAATATTGTATTCTCTCTTCTCCAGAGCAGTCTTCTGCAGTTTGTAAATTTAACCCAGCTACAAAACGTTTGGAGCCGCTTTTAAAATTGTCAAAAGACATTTGGGGAATTCAGCCGTTAAATGTCGAACAAAAGTGTGCACTAGATCTTTTGCTGCGCGATGATATTAAGCTCGTCACGATGATCGGTCCTGCGGGAACGGGTAAAACGTTGCTTGCTCTTGCTGTGGGATTGAGAAAAGTATTTGATGAGGGAACGCATACGCGCATCCTTGTCAGTCGCCCTATTATTCCGCTCGGCAAAGATATCGGCTATCTCCCCGGAACAAAAGAAGAAAAGCTGTTTCATTGGATGCAACCGATCTACGACAATCTCGAATTCCTTTGCCAATCGACAAGCGGAGAGTTGAATGGCCAAGAGACGCAAAAATGGATCCTAGAAAGTAAGAAGATCGAGATGGAAGCGGTGACCTATATTCGCGGAAGATCTCTTCCTAAAATGTATATGATCATCGATGAGGCGCAAAACTTAACGCCGCATGAGGTCAAAACAATCATCTCTCGTGCGGGCAAAGGAACAAAGGTCGTGTTGACAGGGGATGCGACGCAAATCGATAATCCCTATTTGGATAAGGACTCGAACGCGCTGACATTTACGGTGGGGAAATTTAAGCAGTATCCGATCTTTGGGAATATTTTCTTAGAGCGCACAGAACGTTCTGAGCTTGCCGCTTTAGCTGCAGAAATTTTGTAGACGAACCTATCCCGATAAAGATTTTCGTCGATTTTCGGGATTATTTTGGCCAATTTCTGATTCTTTTGCTGGGGATTATATTAACTGCGTATATTATCCCCAGCAAAAGAATCAGAAATTGGCTCAAAAGAACCCGAAAATCGACTGAAACTTTTTATCGGGATAGGTTCACATGCACTTTAAAAAACAGGTCGATTTAGAACGTCTGGCGATGCAGGTGATGCATGATCGTGGACTGCAGCCTAAATTTTCTGATGAGGCATACATTCAGCTTCAATCTTTGAAAAGACCTGCTGCAGCACCTGAGCAATGTCGGGATTTGCGCTCGCTTCTATTTTGTTCCATTGATAACGAAGATTCTAAGGATTTAGACCAGCTCACATTTGCTGAGCGGGCAAATGAGGGTAGGACAACACTGTGGATTGCCATCGCAGATGTCGATGCACTAGTGCCTAAAGATTCTCCCATTGATGAGCACGCTCAAATCAATACGACGTCGGTGTATACCCCGGCAGTCATTTTTACCATGCTTCCAGACAAGCTTTGTTATGATCTGACTTCATTAAATGAAGGAGAAGATCGGCTGGCTCTTGTCGTACAGGTGATAATAGCTCCCGATGGTGAGATCCAAGAGAGTTTTATTTTTGAGGCCCTTGTTCGCAATCATGCAAAACTTGCCTATCCTTCGCTTGGCGCATGGCTTGAAGGCAAAGGAAAAATTCCTGAAAAAGTGGAGCAGCTTAAGGGACTAAAAGAAGCGCTCCTTTGTCAACACGAAGCAGCTCAAGTTCTCAAACAAAGGCGCCATCTGCACGGAGCATTGACACTTCAGTCGCCGGAAGCAGAAGCAAAAATGGCAGAAGAAAAAGTCATTCTTGAGCCTCCATCGCATAATTTTGCAGATGAATTGATCGAACACTTTATGATCGCGGCTAATGTTGTGATGGCAACTAAGCTAAAGGCTGCAAATATTCCCAGTTTGCGCCGCGTCGTACGCATCCCTAAGCGCTGGGACAGGATTATCGAAGTCGCAGCGTCTTATGGAGAAAAGCTTCCTCAAGAACCCAATTCCAACGCTCTTGAGGCCTTCTTAGTCAAACGCAAAAAACAAGATCCTGTTGCCTTTCCCGATCTCTCGCTTGTCATCATCAAACTGCTTGGCAGGGGAGAGTATATTGTTGAAACCAAAGATACTGAACCCACGGGGCATTTCGGTTTGGCATTAAAGCAATACATCCATTCCACAGCACCTAATCGACGTTTTCCTGACTTGATTACGCAAAGGCAATGCAAAGCGTTTCTTCAGGGCCGAAAAAATCCTTATTCTTTGGAAGAGCTGCAAATATTAGCAACGCATTGCACCCAGCAAGAAGATGCTGCTATCAAAGTAGAAAGGCATTTGAACAAATCAGCAGCAGCCTTATTGCTCTCTTCGCAAATAGGTAGAACATTTAGCGGTATTGTCACAGGAGTTGGCCCGCAAGGCACCTGGGCGCGGATTTTTGATCCACCCGTTGAGGGTAAAGTGATTCGCGGCGATCAAAACTTGGATGTAGGCGATAGAATCACTGTTAAATTGATCAGCCTCGACATTCTCAAAGGGCATATCAATTTTTCTAGTCACTGATTTTTAAAACAGCAGCCCCTTCAAATTTTCCTGCTCTTAAATCATCGAGGGCGGTATTCGCTTCTTTGAGAGGATACACTTTGACTTCTGTTTCAATGGGAAAACGAGAAATCGCAGCAAAAAATTCCTTAGCGTCATTTCTTGTTAAGTTGGCAACAGACTGGATGCTTTTTTCACCCCAGAGATCTTTATAAGGAAAGGAAGGGATGTCGCTCATATGGATCCCTCCGCAGATGCATCTGCCTCCTTTTTTCAAAGCTCTAAGTGCAAAAGGCACCACACTGCCCACAGGTGCAAAAATAATGGCCGCATCGAGAAGACCAGGCGGCGGCGTCTCTGAATCTTTTGCCCATACAGCACCTAAACGTTTTGCAAACTCTTGTGTTTTGCTATCATTTTTGCGTGTGAAGGCATAAACCTCTTTGCCCTCAAATACTGCCAGCTGGATCAGAATGTGAGCTGCTGCGCCAAATCCATAAATGCCTAACGTCTTTTGGGGATTTGCTTTTCGGTAGGAGCGGTATCCGATGAGCCCTGCGCAAAGAAGGGGAGCGATATGTTCATCAGATAGTCCGCTTGGCAAGGGGATCGCAAAGTCAGCTCTGCAAACGGCGTATTCTGCAAAGCCGCCATTTGTCTGATAACCTGTGAACACCAGTTTGTCGCACAAGTTTTCCTGGCCGCTCTTGCAAAAGGCGCAAGCTTCGCAGCATCCGCCAATCCAAGGGGCTCCCACGCGATCTCCAATTTGGAATCCTCGCACATTTTTTCCCATGGCCTCGACGGTGCCTACAATTTCATGACCGAGAATGAGGGGAAGTTTGGGATCGGGAAGATCGGCATCTTTGACATGCAGATCCGTACGGCATACACCGCAAACATGGACTTTGATGAGAAGCTCATTTTCTTTGGGAATAGGTTTTGGCATTTCACTTAAGACAAGCGGCTTTCTCTGCTCTCTTAGAACCATCGCACGCATCATTTTACTTCTGTGGAGTGTTCGGAGTGAAAGTAGATAAGTCGGGTTTTTTGAAATCAGGAGTAAAGTTCTCTTCTGGGAATGGTGGGAAAGTTACATTTTTCCCAAAGACCAGTAGCTTTCCTCGCAAAACTAGGCTGTCTCCCCTTTTCCAAATTTCAGCATCGTACACATCGCCTTTCTTCGGATTGATGACGTATCCGTAATATTTGTCGCCATCTCTGTCTGGTTTTGCATCCCACACGATGTCTAGACCGCAGTAATAGGGATTGCCAGCAACACCTGGTGCTCTGTCGACTGGATGATAGATGGTGTCGATGAGGTTGCCATCTTTGTTGTAAGTGGCGATGATTTTGCCGTAGAGCTTGCCTTCATAAGTATAGAAGGCGATGACGGAATTTGCTTTTTTAGTTTTTTTGTCTATGGATTGCCAAAAACCTGAGATGTCTTCAGCGGCAAGAGGAGAGAAGAAACAGAACAGGAAAACAATGCGAACCCAATTTTTTAGCATAGCAATTCTCTAAAGTGAGTTGACCACTATACCCAACTTTTGAGTCAACTTGAGTATATTTTTGTTGATAGAGGCTATGCTGCCAGATGTCAATGATTTTTAGAGAGTATTTCTAAAGCCTATATGTTTAGGACTACCCAATTTGCCTTGCCATTTTTGGTTTTTCAGATGTATACACTTCTATTTTAAACTTCTTTCTTAGGAGAACTATGGCATTTCCCACATTGCGTTTGAGAAGGTTGAGACAGCATCCGGTGTTGCGCGATTTAGTGCGCGAGACAGATGTCGTGCTTAAGGATTTGATCTACCCGCTTTTTATTAAAGGAAGAGACGGGGAGAAGCAAGCTATTGCAACAATGCCCGGACAATTCCAGATTCCTATTTCTGTGCTATCTAAGGAAGTGGAGGAGCTTGTTGATTTAGGCATTTCTTCGGTGCTTTTGTTTGGGATACCACCTCATAAAGATGCAGTGGGTTCTGATTCATTTTGCGATGAAGGGATTATTCAGGAGGCGATCCGAACCATCCGGAAAGCCTCACCAGAGATGCTCATTATTTCTGATGTTTGTTTTTGCGAGTACACCGACCATGGGCATTGCGGTTTTGTTACCGAACATTTGGGGAAATGGGATGTCGATAACGATGAGACACTGGAGCTTTTGGTGAAACAAGCCATTAGTCACGTGCGCGCAGGGGCGGATGTCTTAGCCCCGAGTGGGATGATCGACGGGATGGTCCACGCCATCCGCAAAGGTTTAGATGAGGCAGGTTTTGAGCACACCCCAATTCTTAGCTATTCGGTGAAGTACCAAAGTTCATTGTACGGTCCCTTTAGAGCAGCGACAGAAGGGGCTCCGAAATTTGGCGACAGGGCGACTCATCAAATGGACACGGCTAATGCTAAGGAAGCCCTTCGGGAAGCCGATTTGGATGTGCAAGAGGGAGCAGATATGCTGATGGTCAAACCGGCTCATGCGTACCTCGATGTGATTTATCGTGTAAAACAGGCTCATCCCAATATTCCTCTGGGGGCCTACCATACCAGCGGGGAGTTTGCGATGCTCAAAGCAGCTGCGGAAAAAGGGTGGCTGGATGAAAAGAAGGCCGCGATGGAAATTTTAAGAGGGATTCGAAGAGCGGGAGCAGATTTTATTATTACGTATTACGCCAAAGAGTTTGCCCGATGGAATAGGGGAGATTAAAGATATCAGTTTATGGCAGGGTAAATCCTTCTATCGGCTAAAATAGCTGCCTATGAATCTTCTTCCTAAAGGCCCCAATGGGTGTCCCTATCTTTTTTTAGCCCCGATGGAGGGGGTCGGCGATCGCTGTTTTAGACGCGCTATGGCTTCTGTGGGTGGCTTCGATGAGGCTGTCACCGATTTTTTAAGAGTGCCTACGAATGCCCATGTTCAAAGCTTGGCCAGAGTCTATGAATCGGATGAGACCGCGCCCATTCCTTTAGCTGCGCAGCTGATGGGTTCAGATGCTGAGCTAATGGCAGCGATGGCCCAAGAAGTGGAAAAAAGGGGAGCCCCGCGCATCGATCTTAATTGCGGGTGTCCTTCCAATACCGTTACCGGACGGGGAGCGGGATCGAGCCTTCTCAAAGAACCCGATCTACTGCATGAGGTAGCAAGAGCCATGGTCAAGGCTGTTTCTGTGCCTGTCACCATCAAAATGCGCTCAGGGTACGAAGATACATCGCTTTTCCGAGAAAATCTTCTTGCGGCACAAGAAAGCGGAGCTCAATTCATTACGCTTCATCCCAGAACAAAAGTCGATGGGTACGGTCCGCCCGCTAGATGGGATTTGATCGCAGAAGCAAAATCTCTGCTTAAGATCCCTGTTGTTGGCAATGGCGATATCTTGAACGTGCAAGATGCTTTAGAGATGTTGAAAAGAACCTCTTGCGATGCATTGATGATTGGAAGAGGGAGTGTGATCAATCCTTTTATCTTTCATCAGATTCGTGCGCATTTTGCTGGCACTCTTTACCATGGCAAATGGGAGAATCTGAAGACTTATCTCGAGACTTACATCGCTGAAATTCCTAAAGAGAGTTCTGAGAGGCTCAAGATCAACAAAATGAAACAGCTGATGGGGTTTCTTTTCAAAGGGAATGCGAAACTTTTAGACAAGCGTCAGCAAATGCTGACGACGACTTATACGGATTTTGATGCGTTTTTAACGTTCGCGCTTCCTCTGCTTGAGAGTGGATGGATGGAAGATTTATCTGAATGAGAGTTGTTTGGAGGAAAGATTCAGGTCTTGGCCTGGCAGAGTTTCAATGTTTTTTCCATTCATCCATTTGCACTCGCCAGTATCTTCTGTCTTCAAAAGAATTTTGAAGCAAATGGGTTGGGGTGCTGGAATAGAGATGCTCCATATGTTTCCTGGAGTCCAGTTCATAGGCAGCGCTTTTTTTTCTTCCCAAGCCAGTTTTCTAGTTCCTGCGCCACAGATAGAAAGTGACTGTCCCCACTGGGTGTCAAGATGAACGCGTATTGTAGTTGATGCCAGTAAATTCAAGTTCATCGTTAAATCCCTTAACTTGATGACCTTTTCGCTATGGTTAGAGAGAAAATCTCTAAGCATCTTAAAGTTGGCAAAGATAGTCTCTTGAATTTTTTTGGGATTAAATGGAACGTAGCACTTTTCTTTTCGATCCCAGATTGTGCATGATGGAAAATGCGACATATCCTTAAAAACCCCATCAATGATTGAAATATCTTTCGAGAGTAGATTGGCGATAGGCTTTTGCGGCAAAATGAAATTGGGGAAAAAATCTAAAAGCCAGCTATCTGTTTTTTCTAGACCGATAAATTCATTATCAAATTCTACGATGCGATTGCATCGATCGATCAGAGAGTTTTCTTCTCGAGCATCTCTTCTTCCAGTAATGATATTGAAAAATATAGCATTGCAAAGCTGATCTGCATCCAATTTGGCTAATAGATCTGTTTCTGCTGCCGGACTATTTTCCATCATTGCTTTATCTAAATGAAGCTGATCCTGGTGTGCTTCAACTCCCTCTTGAACAGAAACTCCTTCATATCCATTTTGGGAGATAAAATAACGCCTGTCGTCGTCATCCTCTAAGATCTGATTGATGAGATCCTTATAACCTTCAATGGCTATCGTGACAGGGACGACATTTAGATTTAACCGATTGCTGATTAGGAATGCGATTTGATCGAGTTGCGCTAAGTGTGCGTTCAAGATGTGATTTTCAGGATGAGGACATTTGATGAAAATTTGTTCCTTTTTTCGTGACAGGACCGTTCCCACTTGAACATGTCTTGACGAGCCACCACTGCGAACAACTTCATTGACACTAGATAGATTATTCAATTTATTAACGAGATCCACAAACACACCATCGATCTCATGAGAAGTTATAGCTCTTAAAGAGCCGTAATTGTAATAAGGGTCAATCTGAATCATAGTTATGGAATATTTTATTTACAATTGCATTAATGTATATAAATTGATGGATATTATTATTTCAAATATTGATTTTTAATTCAATTTTTAAAATAATAACTTAAATTATATGAAAGTTAATAATGTAGAGCAGACTGTAAAGATAAAATTTGGAACCAAATCTGAATGCTTACTATGCAAAATCGGCCAAGTTTTTGGCCGATTCCGATCTATTTATTGGGGAAGCTATCTCACTAACCCACTAAAGATAGAGGTCTAGTGTTTTCCGCCACCACCATGGTGTCCACCGCCGCCGTGGCCTTCGCCGCCTTCGTGATGCTCTTTGCCGCCGTGATGATCGCCGTGCTCTCCATGATGCTCATCGTGTTCTTTTTTGTCGTGATGATGCTCTTCGTGGTCATCTCGATCGTGGTGGCTATAGCGACCACGTCGATCCCCATGATAATCGTCATCCTCGCAAGCACATAATAAAAGAAGGCTAAGAAGTGCGCATTTTTTAAGCATAGCAACCTACAGGTTAGAAGATGTAAAATAACCTGTAATCGATTGGGGTTTTTTGTGAAAGAAAAGAATTAGTACTGTGCTACGAAGCTAAAGAGGCCATTGTAAAATTTCAGCGTGTTTCTGCCTGCTGCAGTGAACCAGACTCCAGTGATGATACCAAGTTTCTGATTGAAGTTGTATTCAATGGCAGGGGCAAAGCTGAGGGATTCAGACGAGGGATAACCTACCTTTGCTTTGGTGCGATGCTTGGTAAATCCCTGTTTTCCTCTAAATCGATCTTTATCGTTATGTTCGTAGATATTGTCGAGAGCAAATACCCAATTGCGAGTAAACGAGTATTCAAAGCTTAAAATACCTAATACCTCATTGCCTGGATATACCTTGCCTCGAGTGCGTTTGCCTCCCCTATAGTAGTTATGTCCTTTGACATGGACAGGAGCCGCATAAGTGTATTGAATACACGCTATCGTACTTAAGTAGTGATGGCCTGAGAGATGGTAGATTTTATAAAAAAGCAGATAAGGAGTTGTTGAAAAGGATCCTTCACCAGTGAGATCGGTTAGCTTTTTTTTCAGATTGAGCTTTTGGTATTTTCCTGTGGGAAAGATTTCGATAATTCCCAATTTGACACCGGGAAACCATTCAAACCTGTCTGGACGGATTAACTGAAAATCCAGTTCCAGAGGAAGATCGCCGAATCCTGTCGAGGATTGGCTTTGGCAGTAATTGTAATAGTAAACTTGGGGCGAAATCATGATGTCCATGAAATCGGTAACGCCGTATCTTGCTTGAAGAAGCACAGAATTATAGTAAAGATTCGGAGAGGAAACTGTTTTCCAGTGCGAATTGTATCCGCCAGTGACCACATCCGTACTAAGATAGGTCTGTATGGAATAACGTCCCTGCCCAATGACAGTTCCAGAAGGTGCGCGCAGAGGGCCGGTAAACCAGGGAGTTTCTTTTGGGTTGGGAAAAAGAAGAGCAGTGTCCTCTACTGCGGTCAGAGGAAAAGAGCATGTAGCAAAGAGCAACCCGCTGATGATAAATGTACGCGTGTTCACGAAAAATTTCCCCTAATTTATGGCAGGGATGAAGGACTAGAGGGCTTGCAATAGGTCTCTTTGATCTTCCAAAGTGTGAGTAAAGCAAGGATCAAAAAGGCAGGCAGCGCCAAAAAGGCTGTTTTGTAAGCAGAGACGGAAAATACCCTTGCGCCATCCACAAGTTTTCCATCCCATGCGATATCGAGGAAAAGACCTGTGAGGGGATCAGAAATCGCCCCGAGCAAAGCATCGAAAGCGTTCATGAAGCCAATGGCCGTTGCTGCTAAAATTGGCAGGCTAATTTCTCGAATCATGGTAAAGCAGAGCAAGAAGCTACTGATAGAGAAGCCGAAGAGAAAGAGCAGCAAAGTTAGCATCGAGCTCGTCAGCCCAGGTAGATAGACGACGGCAGAAATACAGAATAGAGAAACCAAAGTGCCCCAAAACATGACAACGACCCTTTTACCCAGCCAATCGGAAAACCAGCCAAAGAAAGGAGCGCCGACAGCAAATCCGATAAAAATGAGGGATACAGATTGCGCCGCGATGTTGGAAGAGAGTTGGAATGCTTCAGAGATAAAGGAGATGCCCCAAAGACCTCCGAAAATCATGACAGGAGCAAACGCAAAACCGCTGTAGACAGAAAGCAGCCACCCTTGAGGATTTTTTAGGACGCGCTTCAAACTGTCGATTAAGGAGATGCTTTGGGAGACGAGATGCTTATCTTTTTTATGGGTCGGAGAGAGATCGCGAACAGTTAACCAAAAGATCGCAGCGAGCGCTAGTCCAATGATGCCGATAAATTGCATGGCGTAGCGCCAATTCATAGCGTCGATGAAGGCAGCAAGTGGCGCTTGTCCGCCGACAGCGCCAAGCATCGCCACTGTCATCATGAGCCCTGCCATAAAAGCAAATTGCTTCTGAGGAAACCAGTTAGCGATGAGTTTTAAGCAGTTTACCGCAGCAAATGCAGCTCCAGCTCCAGTCAAAAAGCGTCCAATGCCTGCAACGAGCAAATTGTCGGCTTTGGAGAAAATCAGACTGCCGATCGCACATAGAGCAATCGCAAGCGTTGTCACTCTTCGAGGTCCGATTTTATCAAGGAGTAAACCTGCAGGGATTTGTAGAAGAAGATAGGCATAAAAATAGCACGCCGCCAAATTTCCCAGTGCTGCGCCGCTGATGTTAAAAGTGCTCATCAGGGTATTCGTCATCACGCTAGGGGAAACTTCTAAAGCATACTTATAAAACATGAAAAGGGCGCTGAGCAACCAAATGATCCAAGCGTGCACTGAAACGAAGGATTTAGTTTTTTCTGCATGGGGTTGTTTCTTAGAGCTAGGCATAACTCTCCTAATTAGAACTCAAAAAATCAAGGACTTTACAGGTCATTTTCGAACTTGTCAACTTTTCAAATTTTCTTGATGCAATGTAGGCAGTCAGATATAAAACATTGCAATTTTGATTTTTCATTTTCAAGGGAAAATATATGACAACAAAAACGCGCCGTGCTTGTATTGCGGTACTCTTCGGGGTCTGCATGCTTTCTACATTGTCTGCGAAGGAAGCGACCTTTGGGCAAAAAAGAACCGCTCTAGAGATTTTAACTCTCATTCAACAAAACAGAGGGGACGAGGAAGCCTTAGCAAAACTGCTTCCCATCGTGCAATGCTCTTTCAAGCCCAGCAAGTATGAACAGGTGCTTATGGCGCAATTGCGGGATACTCAGACAACGACAACGCAATTTCGTAGTGTCTCAGAAAAAATTGGCGCATTACTCGTGAACAAGGTTATCGAATGTTTGCCCTCCAAAACGGTTGTTGTCGAAACACCTTTAACAAAATGTTACGGAGAAGCGCTTTCGGGTCAGGTGGAGCTGGTTTCTGTGATGCGCTCAGGTGATGCTTTGCTCGATACGTTTATCAAGCACTTTCCAGACGCTAACATCAGTAAATTTTTGGTGCAGCGGGATGAAAAAACAGCAGAGCCTCATTTCAAATACATGAAAATTTCTCCCGAGTTAACTTCGGGCCACAGCGTGGTGATTACGGAGCCGATGATTGCAACGGGAGGAAGCTTAGAGATGGTAATTTCTCTACTCAAAGAAAAGGGCGTGAAAGAGGAAAATATCATTGTAGCGTCGATTTGCGCAGCTCCCGAGGGCCTTGTGCGACTGAATGATAGATTCCCAAAACTAAGGGTTGTGATGACAATGCTGGATGAAAAGCTCAACGAAAAGAAGTATATTGTTCCGGGACTCGGAGATTTTGGAGACCGGTTTTTTGGGACTCCGGACCTATCTCATTAGGAGGTCCGTTCGACATCAGTACTGCCGACATTACCGTAGACGAGGCTGATGCATTCTTCTTCGCCTGGGATCAGCGGCATTGTTAGGGCTTCTTCCAAGGAGACCCAGCGGTAATCGGCATGTTCTTGGGGGTTGTATTTGACATCTGGCATCTCATCCATTTCGTAGACGAACATATGGAAGGTATAGTCCATTTCAGGATACCGGATAAAGACCTTTCCATAATAATCCATCGATTCTTTAGGTATTTCAATGCCCGTTTCTTCGCGGATTTCTCGGGTCACGGTTTGGGTTGCAGTTTCACCGGGATCAAATTTACCACCGGGGATGCCCCAAGTATTTCCTTGTGGTTTGGTGGGGAGACGTTTTAAGAACAGGACCTGATCGCCGACTTGAATGAAACAGGCAGCCACTTCCATCTTAGGTTTGAAATCTTCAGGTTTTTCTTCAAAAACCATTTGCGCAAGAAGCGGGTTAGTTAGCACTAAAATTGAAAAAATAAAACTGATTATTTGCTTTTTCATTCAAAACCTAAATTAATTTGAATTAATACTATTATATCTATTTATGGTGAACGAGTCAAGTTGAAGAGTCTTTTATATGCTTATAAATTGGGGCTTAAATTTTTTATTATTAACTATTGCCAGAACTTACCCATTCCTGCTATGTGTTATACTGAGGTCGGCTTGAAACTTGGATTTGGACTCGCGCGAAAGCTCCCGCGGTTCCAAATCCAAGTTTCAAGCCGACCTCAGTATAGGTGACAAGGAAAAAATTTAGATGAAGTGGCTGTGGAATTTCAGGCGTGCCCGGGATGAGATGTGGATGGGGATGGCTTACATGCTCATCTCCTCTGTTTTGCTCTCGTTATTTTCACTATTTGGTAAATTTGCCATTGAGGAAACCCCCTTCTTCCTGCTTACTGCTCTTCGATTTATCATCCCTCTTTTGATCATGATCCCTTATTTTCTTTGGACAAGTTCGTTCAAGGAGCTTTTTCTATCATCTAACTTCAAACTTCAGCTGCTGCGCGCTTTATGCATGCTGGTTTACCAGTACACAATTTTCTATTATTTGACGTTTTCTTCACTGTTGAATGCCACCATTTTGCAGAATACTTTTCCCTTATTTTTACCCATTTTAGAGAAGCTATTTTTTAAGCATCATTTCAATAAGCGAGAGATTGTTAGTATTTTGATCTGTTTTGCAGGCGTTCTTTGCATTCTGCAGCCCGATCGAGGCATTTTGGAGGGCTTGAGCCTTTTTGTGATCTTGGCACCTTTAAGCCAGGCGGGATCGCAAATGTTATACGCGCATCAGGCAAGGCAAGAAAATCAAAAATCCACCCTTTTTTATCTTTATTTTCTCTGCTCCATCGCCACTACGGCGATTTATTTTTTCTCTCCCGAACATGTGAATTTAGGGAGCTCGATGGTCCGTTTCAGCTTATGGACGTGGATCACGATTATGTGTCTTGGAGTTGTCAGCATCTTTAACCAATATTACCGCGGTAAAGCCTATAGCTTTGCAAAGCCCTCCTCGCTTTCTCCATTTCTTTATTTTTCGTTGATTGTTTCTGGATTTTTGGACTGGGTTATCTTCCATCAATTCCCCAATTGGCTTTCTGCCGTTGGCGCCTTCCTTGTGATCGCAGGGGGAATGATTCAGTTATACGAGAGAAAAACGATATGAGTAAGAACAATGAGTCCATGCGCATTGGGGATAGCCTGGATAAGAAGGTGCCGCCTTGGCGCAAGTGGGGCGCTTATGTCTCTGAAAGAGCATGGGGAACTGTCCGGGAAGATTATAGCGCAAATGGAGATGCTTGGAATTATTTGCCTCACGATATGGCTAGATCCAAAGCTTACCGTTGGGGAGAAGATGGGATTGCGGGATGGTGCGACTTTTACCAATCTCTGGTTTTTTCTATAGCGCTGTGGAATGGCAAGGATCCCATTCTCAAAGAGCGTCTTTTTGGCTTAAATCCCTATGAAGGCAATCACGGCGAGGATGTGAAGGAGTATTATTACTACCTCGATGGGACGCCGACCCATTCTTACATGAAGTTTTTGTATCGCTATTCGCAGAATGCATTTCCCTATGAACAGCTCGTTCAAGAAAACAAAAGGCGCTCTTTGCGTGACCGGGAATTTGAGCTTATCGATACGGGAGTTTTTGCAAATAACGCTTTTTTTGACGTCGTTGTCGAGTATGCCAAAGCAAGTGAGGAAGATACGTGCATTCGCATTGAGATTTTTAATCGCAGTGAGCAAGACGCTGTGATTTCTGTGCTTCCGCAGCTTCTTTTTCGCAATAGCTGGTCTTGGGAAAAAAAATGGGATCTCCGACCTGAAATTTCGGAAGGTCCCTATTCTGCAGATTTTCAAAGCCTTCATGCCGATCCCAAAGAGATGCCCCCGACCGATTGGATCTCTGCGGATTATCCGTTAAATACTTATTATCTTGCAGGAGAACCCGCAGAAGAACTTCTATTTACCAACAATGAGACGCACAATGAACGCCTCTATGGACCGGGATCTGTTAGCCATGAGCCCTATGTCAAAGATGCTTTTCACCGCTATGTGATTCAGGGTGAAAACTGCCTCAACCCAGCAAAAAAGGGGAGCAAGGCGTGTTTTCATTACAAAGAACTTCATATCCCTGCAAATAAATCACGCGTGCTGCGCTTTCGTCTCTGCCCGGTTTTACCTAAAAAACCGCTTTCTGACGTGGATACTGTCATTGCAGAAAGGAAAAAGGAAGCCGATGAATTCTACGCATCCTTTCAGAATAAAGCGTCGAGTCCGGAAGAAAAGTTGATCCAAAGACAAGCCTTAGCAGGACTTCTCTGGAGCACCCAGTATTATTACTACGATGTGAAAACATGGCTGGAAGGAGATGATCCCTCATTTCCTCCTCCAGAATCTCGTCATGATGCGCGCAATTCCCATTGGCGCCATTTGCACTGCCACAACTTGATCGTGATGCCTGATAAGTGGGAATACCCTTGGTTTGCATCTTGGGACTGCTCATTTCACGCTTTGGCGCTCACACTTGTCGATATCCCTTATGCCAAACATCTGATTGGATTATTTCTCGAACATCAGTACCAACACCCCAATGGACAGATTCCCGCTTACGAATGGGGGTTTTCTGAAGCTAATCCTCCGGTACAAGCATGGGCTGTGTGGTTGATTTACAAAAAAGAGAAAGAGAGCAGTGGCCAAGGAGACACCGATTTCTTGGAGCTAAGCTTTCTAAAGCTCATGGATAATTTCAACTGGTGGGTCAATAAAGTAGACCGGCTCGGCAACAATGTCTTTGAAGGGGGATTTCTTGGCCTAGATAACATTTCCATCATTGATCGGAGCAAGCCTCTGAGAGATGGCGGTTTTTTTGAAGAATCGGATGGAACGGGTTGGATGGGTTTTTTTGCTCTGCGCATGATGAAGATCGCTTTAGAGCTTGCTAAGACCAAACCTCTTTTCGAAAGATTGGCCATGGTCTATCTGGAACATTTTATCGACATTGCCGCTGCCATCCAAGGAACACGCAGCCGGCCCGTAGATCTCTGGGATGATCAAGATGGTTTTTTATACGACACGATTTGCCATCCCGATGGTAAACACACGCGTCTTAAAGTACGCTCTTTTGTGGGACTCATTCCACTTTTTTCCATGGATTATTTTGAAGAGGAAGAAATAGCGCAATTGCCCCATTTCAGCAAACATTTTGAGTTATACATCCAGCATTTTAATAAGCTTGTCGGCAGATGTCTGACAGAATACACTGTAGGTGGCAAGAAGAGGTACTTATTATCCCTTCTTTCATTAGAGCAGACAAAGCGCGTTCTGGAGAAGGCGTGGGATCCCGATGAATTTCTCTCGCCTTATGGCCTGCGCTCCCTTTCTAAATACCACGAGAGAACCCCTTTTGTTTTTCACGATAGGACAGTTGGCTATGAACCTGGAGAATCTTTAGAAAAGATCAAAGGAGGCAATTCAAACTGGCGAGGCCCCATTTGGTTTCCGACCAACTATCTTTTTTTACACGGGCTTGAGCGTCTTCAAGATACCATAGGCTCAGACTACAAAATTCAAGTGAAAGGCAAAGACGTCACTTTGGATGAAATGATCACCGGGCTAAAACGCCGTCTGATTAATCTGTTTTGCCAAAATGAAGTCGGCGTGCGGCCTATTTTCCGCGACACCAAAGGTTTTGAGGATCCTCACTGGAAGGAGATGATCCAATTCTTCGAGCATTATCATGGCGACACCGGACGCGGACTGGGAGCTTCCCATCAAACGGGTTGGAGTGCACTCGTCGCCAATCTTATTCAAGAATTATAAGCTATTTTGTTGTTCAGTTCTTTTAAACCTGCCTTGAGTTAATAATTATATTTTTAATAATTGAAATTAAAAAGTGTTTTATTTATAATTAACATTACTGAATTCACCATTTATTAAACGAGGCAAGTTATGTCAATAAACCCCTTTAATGCAGCCGAACGTCCTATTACGGCAGGACATGGCGAGTATATCGTTTATCATCAGAAAAACACGGGTGAAAAAGTAGCCCCCTCTAGATTCACCTACGATGCTGTCTATCCAGAGTTAAATCATCTTAACCATCCTTCCACGGATAACCGCTATGATGTGATTAGAAATAGAATTAAAAGCATCGACCCCTCTTTAGAAATTACCTTTGTCCCTAGAACTTATTATGAGATGCAATTTTTAAAAAAGGCCATTAAGGAAGATCTCGCGAAAAACGATTTTTGTGAGAATGAGCATCGTCGTCCTGATCCGTATGCACCAAAAAACACCAAAGATTGCTGGCATATTGCCTATTTTCTTGATCGAGATGGTGAGGAAGAAGATGATAATGCAGAAGCGGTCAAGGTATTAGCCTTTAATCTGAATGCAAATTTGGTGAAAAAATTACAGAAACTTTCCCTTGGCCAAACAGCATTTAAATTTCAGGAAATTGAAAAGATAACTGAAAAACAAATCCATTTTTTCAAAAACTTTCACGATACATTCAACCTCGAAGAGAAGCAGAAATACGGTGGATTTGGAAGCCGTGTTCGCGTTCAGGGAGAAGGATCAGTGATTGTTAAGTTTAGCGATGATAAGGACGCATACGCATTAGGAGTTAGAAATGACAGTGATGCGCAAATGATTCGAAATGCGATTACTTTAGAATGCCACCCTATCGCAGAAAAGGCTTTTCTGCTTTATCGAGGTACTGAGTTCTCTACCGACCTTCCTTATTCTCCGAATAATCCTATGGAGCCGTATAGCTTTTCATTTGGTTCGGGTCTTTTTGCCGGCGCTATGAATTGCGGAGGCGCTACTGGCTACGTCTATGCAAGAGTTTCTTCTGATGCTTATGTGATGGTGGTTTCGGCGAGTGATCCTGCACTAAATCTTTTTGACATTCCTAAAAAGCATGCCATTTCTCATTTGACTACAGCTAGAGATGTGATATTTCACGCACGCACAAAAGTGTGGAAAACAAATGGGGTTATTTGGGGGTTTGGAAATTGCTGCAATAGGGGATCGGTTACAGGACCCTATGTTTGCAATCTCGACAGAGAAACACTCACTGACCAAGTTCTTGGATTT
>JAHFTO010000003.1:91239-104411 GCA_023269355.1 Chlamydiota bacterium
TTTCCTGAAATCGTCAGACCAGCAAGTCTCAGCGCTTCCTACTGCGTTTGAGCCGACAATTCAGATCCGCTCCATAGTTCCCTATGGACACTCCCTTTTTATTCGTGGAAATGAAGCTGGTCTCAATTGGGATAAGGGGCAACCTTTGGTGCAGGTTGGCGACGGTGAATGGATTTATCGAATTTCTAAAAATTTCAAACATTTGGAATATAAAATACTTCTAGATGACAGCGTCTTTGAAGAAGGAGCTAATCATAAACTTGAACCCGGAAGCAATGCTTTAGAGACCTCTTCTTTTAATCTGCCATCTGTTTTACCCTCTAATGGAAAAACCTCGAGATTAAGCGTAAGGTGCAATCCGGGCATGGGACATGCTTTGACAATACGCGGCACAGGACCTGGATTGGGTTGGAATTACGATGTTCCCCTCAAAAATCTTGGGGAAGATCTTTGGATGTGGGAAACAAACCAGCATTTTAACAACTTTGAATATAAAATCTTAATTGACGGCGTGAAATGGGAAACTTCCCCTGTCAATCATCGTGCCCACTATGGCAATAAGGTTGAAATTTTACCGCATTTAGGTTTAAAAGATGATCGGAAGAAAATGAGTCTGAAAGAGACTTTTAGTCCTCTACCTATCATTGCTCCTTCTAACCTCAACGGCGTCCAAAACTCTATCACCAAGGAATTGCAAGCATTTGAGTTGATTCTGAAGGGAAATTCTAATGACAAGTCGAATAGTCTATTTGGCTTATCACAAGACCTTGTAGGGGCGCTTAAATGGGGATTTTGGCTATTCGAGGGGATGCCCGATGGCCATTCAGATTATGGAGCGGCATTTTTCCGTCAAGATCCTACCCATTCAACGGTGTTTAAAACGATTGAGGAAATCAAGAAAAATGGGCTTGCCGTCACTTCTCCGATTCTTAAAAAAGAGATCGACGGTTTCAATTCCCTCTTAAATAGTGCTGCATCAAATGAAGATCTGAAGAGGGAATTTGCCCAACTTTCTGGACAAACCCAGGAGTTAATCAAAATAGTGATGTGGGTTAAAGCTAACAAGCCAACAGATAAGGGTTTTGATTTTTCGGGTGATGTCATTAAGAATAATCCGAGAGATTCGCTCTTATCCGCTGCCGTAAAACTTCTCAATGAGCAGATCTCTTATTAAAACTTAATAAGAGCTTTGAAAATCTTTCAGCAACTGTGCGAATAACTGGGGAACTTCAGCCATGATCTCAGGAGGTTCCACATAGGCGATGCGCATTTGTGTTTTGCCGGGATTTGGACTTCCTGAAGACGGGGAGTAGAAACCATCCATCGGAGCGACGAGCAGCGTTTTATCTTCCCCTTTAATGGGAACCGTTCCTTTTTGAGCGCAATACATGACAAACTTATTCGCATTAAAATCGGGACCCAAGATGTTGCGCACATCGACAACGGTGTATAAAGAAGAATCTGGAGAGGAAACAATGAGCTTCGGCATTAGCTTTTTTAGATTTGTCGTCAGATCTTCTGATATTTTGCGATAATACGCTCTTTGCTTTTGAAACCATGCTTGGAGTTGTTCTTTGGATTCGTGAAAAAGAGAGCCAAAAATATACTGACCGATCGAATTTGAGCACAAGTTGGCTGTATTTTCGGCGATGGCTTTTTCGTGAAAATCCTTGTTGTCCGTAATCAGAGCTCCTATCCGCAGTCCGCACGCATTCCAGATTTTTGAAGCGGACTCAATGCTAATCCTGCGGCCGGTGATGCCAGGCACTTCTTTTTCTGTAATGCCCCAGACACAGCTGGGTTGATCGCCGGTATAAAATACTTCCCGATAAGCCTCATCGCTAATCAGCCACAGATTATATTTGACGCAAAGAGAAGCTAACTCGTTGAGGGTTGATTGAGGAAAAAATTGCCCTGTCGGGTTGTCATAGGGAATAACGAGCAGAGCGGCGGGTTTTGATTCTTTGATGACCTTTTCAATGACGGATAATTGTGGCAGGGTGAATTTTCCATTTTCTTCCAAATGACGCGTCACAACTACGGTAGAGCGTCCTGTGCGCTCTGCCATCGAACCGTAATTGGAATAGGCGGGATCGATCAGCAGCAGTGGTCCTGTCTTTGAACCTGCAGGTCCGCAGACTCCAAGAATAGCCAGCTCCATTGCTTGGCTACCGCCATCGGTCACTTGGGCGTACAAACCTTGTGTGGAAAAGCCGCTGGATGCGATCAAATGTAAAAACGTCTGATTGGTTTCTTTTTCACCTATAGTCGGTGAATATTTAACCACGCCCTCGCGGAGTGGACTATCGGAGGCGCCTAATGAAAGCATCCGTTTGATCATCGCGGGATGCATAGGCAAAGAGACATTTCCGATGGCAGTGTTCACAGCAACGACATGATCGGTTCGTTTTTGGAACTCGATTTGCGATAAGCGAATAGGCGAAGGGACCCTACTTTGAAAATGTTTTGAAAGTGGCGGTTTCATGATTGAAGCGTAGCCAACGATTTCATAATTTTCAAAGTTATTTTCGAAACAGCCAGAGAATAAAATTGATCAGGATAGTCAAGACGATGCTGACGATGATGCAGGTAACAACGGGGAATTGAAGGGAGAATTTTCCCTTTTGCATGTGGATATCGCCGGGGAGTTTTCCAAATGAAATTCCCCATTTGCTTCCAAGCCAAATGATGAGCCCTATGGCAATCAGTGCTATGCCAGCAATAATAAACCACTTACCAAAATTCTGTCCTTCCATGCATTGAAGTCTGGCTGGGGCTCAAGTTTTTGTCAATTTTTGCAAATGGACTGTTGTTTTTAATGCATAAAATTAATTTTATTCTAAGTGTAAGTGTTAATAATTCAGCGACTTATTAAATGCGACTTAAGGATTGAGTTAAACTGTATTTTTTTGTTATAATAATAAATTAATGAAACTAATTTATTTCAAATTAGAGATTTTTTTGTAATCAAATTAATTGAATAACAATGGGGTGTTATGTCAACTTATATCATTGAACGCGAACCTAATAAATACGGTGGCAATCAGCAGGCTTACACTGAAAAAGTGGATAAAATTGTAGCAGATACAGCGGATGCATTTCATCAAGCTGTAGAAACAAAGCAAGATCTGATTCAGCTATTCCATCAAACTCTTGCTTCTTTTGAGAAAACTCGTCATCAAATTGCAGTGGAGCAAGGGACCAAGAATTCTGAGAGATTTGGATCTCGAAGAGATAAGAAAGAGAACTTTCCCGGACCTTTTGGGTTGACTACATTTTGTAGACCTTATCACGAATATAATAAGAGCGTGCTTCCTGTGATTCAAAAACAGTTGAAAACAATGAAATATACTCATAAAGGCTTTCAACAAACTGAGTCGGAAATTGTTTTTGAAGAATGTCTGGGAAGAAAATCCAAGATGGAATTTTCTATTGTGACTGAAGATGCTCTGAAAAAATGGCCTAATCCTTTCACGGAGAAGGAATATCTAAGGTTT
The DNA here is from genome assembly GCA_023269355.1 of Chlamydiota bacterium. Taxonomy (GTDB): domain Bacteria; phylum Chlamydiota; class Chlamydiia; order Chlamydiales; family Rhabdochlamydiaceae; genus CAJCIW01. The sequence goes on from JAHFTO010000003.1 coordinate 94,737, forward strand.
TGTAAAATATGTAATGTTACACCTGTTAAAAGCGGGAGTATCTTAGAGTGATTTACGCTGTTAATGGAAAATAAAGATGCTATGCAGGAATTGAAGAAGACATCTTTTAAGGATTATAAGTGCCTAAAAATTTCCGTTCTCATTCTTCGTATAAGAAACGACTTTCCAAATGAGCTAAAATCCGATTGGGTTTTTGTTACAACACGTTGTGAAGTAGATGGTAAAATGTATGGCCTTTCTCAGCTTTGCACTTGGATTTACCGCGATTATAAGATAGATCCGATTGATAATATGACTGAGCGTTCCGTCATTTCGCATATTTATCAAGATCCCTTTCTGGTTGAGCCAATGCTGGATGATATAGCCAAAATTTTCAAATGGGCAATCGAGTGGGACGGAGAAAATATCGGGGATTTAAAAAATCGGGTAGCTCTTTTTCGGTATGAATTCGCACATACAATGCCCGATGAAAGGGGAAGTGCAGCCGAAGCTGAGTGGTTCGAGCGACCAATTTACTTATACCATGGGTATAAGGTTACTTATGTCCCCGAAAAAATGGTCGACCTAGAGGGTTTAACCTCTTCTCTTAAAACATTCGTCGACAATTATGATTCTATGATCCAGTTAGAGAAAATTACCAAAGAAGAAGTGATCCAGTTAGAGAAAATTACCAAAGAAGAATTCTGACCTTATAGCTTTCCCAATTTGGGACAAAATCATACGATTTTGTCCCACAGTATCTTTAAGCTTGGCGGGTTAGGAAATGCACCTTGATCTTTTGGGGATGAAAGAACTTGGTGACAACACTTTTCGCTGTCTCAATGGAAAAGGGTTTACAGGAAAAGATATCGATGTAGGCATCGCCATTCAAATTGACAAAGTGCCCTGTAATGGAGCTTGTTTCAATCAACTGCACCAATGAATATCCTCCCTTTTCAGGATCATGGGTCGCAAAATGTTCGAGCACGGGCTCGCCATAGGCCTTCATGTCAATCTCTTTAACAAGCATTGTGATGAATGCTTTGAGATTTTCCTTATCGACAATTTCCTTTTGATTGCATCCTTTGCAATCAAGGATCAAATGGTAACCCCAATAACCTACTTTTTCGCAGGCTGGGAGTTCTTGAGAAGAAGCGAATGTGCTCATGGATCACTCCTTGTGAAAGGTTTAGGCGTAGGAAAACATTTTTCAAATTAAGGTTCTGTCGATTTTCGGTTTCTATTGAGCCGATTATTCTAAGCCGTTTTGGAGCCTTACTTTGAAAAAACATCTTCTAAGATTATCAAACGGAAGTTCCATCTACAATAAAAAAGACAGATTTTTTACAGGAGAGAAAGGATCTCTTGAAAAACCTGCTGTTTGTCTTTGGAGCAGTCGATGGTGTGAAGGAGATTTAGCTTCGCGTAGAAAGCAATCAGGGGTGCTGTTTGATCCTGATAAACTCTCAAGCGCTTGCTGATCACAGCCTCGGTATCATCCGGGCGCTGGATCAGTTTGCCGCCGCATTTGTCGCAGATCATGCTTTGTTTCGGCGGTGAGTAGGTCAAGTGATAGGGAGTGCCGCATGTTTCGCAGGTCACTCTCTTTGTCAGACGCTCGAGGATTTTTTCATCGGAGATGTCGAGGTTGATCACGACGGGGTTTTTTAAGCGCTGCTGAAGCGCCTGCGCTTGTGGAATTGTTCTTGGAAACCCATCCAAAATATATCCCTTCTCGCAGTCCTTGCTTGTCACTCGTTCGAAGAGCATATCGAGAATGAGTTCGTCGGGCACCAAATTTCCCTTGTCCATGTACGTCTGTGCCAGTTTACCTAGATCCGTGCCTCTGCGGATGTGGTCGCGCAAGAGATCTCCGGTAGAAATATGGGGGAGGTGAAGGTGGCTTTCCAGCATTTTGGCTTGCGTCCCTTTTCCAGAACCTGGAGGGCCTAGCAAAATGAGCACAAGGGGAGAATCATTCGGTCCGGACATGAAAGCACCTAAATCTTAGAGCAAACCCTAAGATTTTACTTCCCTTAGAAAATTTCTGCCAGAAAATTCTAGAAGGCAAATTAAGATTTAACAGTTTCCGCTTTTTTGACGAAAAGACCTTGGTTTTCTCCTGCAAGCGCTTCAATGAAAACTTGGCTGGGCTTATTTTCGGCATCCATGTAAAAAAGCACTTTATTTGAGCCATCCTCTATGGGAGGCCACCATAAAGAAAAGGTATCGCGGTTGTAATGTTTGAAGATCCACTGCGTTTTTTTGGGGCCTATTTCTCCGACAAGTTCTCCACCCTTTACAGTCACGACGAGATCTCCATAAACAGGATTGGAATAGGTGCCCGTGTAGGCGTTTAATGGCAGAGCAGGCAGAGGTTTTGCAATGGGCGGATGTTTTGCGAGTTCCTTTTTAAATACATCTTGCACGATGGCCATCATTTTTTTTGTCCAGTCGGTCTTTGGCTTCCCAAAGTAGAGATCAAAAAATTTCATTGTCAGAGACTCGGCGACCACAGAGCCTCGAGTGTTGCACAAAACGACGATGCCAAGGCGCTCTTCTGGGATGATGGCCATATTGGTACTAACGCCAAATGTGCCCCCGTTGTGCCAAATGATGGGATAGGGAGAATATTCTTCAGAAATCCAGCCCATGCAATAGTATAGACTGTGATTATCCCGATTAAAGGCATAGATATTTGGCCGATGCGTGCGAGCAAGGTTTTCTTTGGAGACGATCTGTTTGCCTAGATACATTCCTTGATCTGTTTGCATGATGATCCATTTAGCCATATCCAGAATCGTTGAGTTAATTCCTCCAGAAGCAGCGTAAATGTAAGGCGCATCCCCGCCTTCCATTGTATCTGGAAGAAGCTGCACAGCGCCATTTGGCTTGAGTTCATGCCAGCCCACGCGATTGGGAGTTTTTAAGTAAGAAGCGAGGGTGTAACTAGAAGACTTCATGCCAAGCGGCTGAAAAAACTCCTCTTGAATTAGCGATTGCCAATCTTTACCCGTAGTATTATGAAGCACCTGCGCACCGACGGAGAAAAAGACATTTTCATAAGCAAAACTCGATCGGAAACTGGTGATCGGTTGAAAATAGCGTACATTTGCGACGATTTGATCAATGGTTACTCCCAAAGAGGCTTGATAATCTCCTGCATAGGGAACAAGGCCGCTTCTTTGCGCATACAGATCCTCAATGAGATAGCCGCGCGTGACCCAAGGATCATACATCAGAAAAGTAGGCATCCAGCGAATGACCGGATCTTCCCAATTTAATAATTTACGATCGACTGCGATCGCAGTGAGGGCAGTTGTGAAGGACTTGGACAATGAACCGATTTGAAATATTGTGTCAGGAGTGACGGGCTGCTTATCCTGGAGGCTTCGCTCTCCAAACCCTTTGGCGTAGACCACTTTTCCATCTTTGACGATGGCCACCGATGAGCCAACGGTTTTGCTCGCTTGCATCGATTCTTGAGCATATTGCTCAAATTCATTGAGAATGGCTTTCCAGTCTTGTGCATGGGAGAGTAAAGGAAGGAACAATGCTGTGATGAAGAAAAAAATACGGTTCATGGCTGGCCCTAACTTTAAATAGGAATATTAGTTCGAAAAATAGAGGCTCTTACAGCTTTTGTCAATTACCAGTTTGTGTTATCATGCTTTTTAAACACACACTAATAAAATTATGATTCAAGTCGATGACCTTTGCCTTGCTTACAGCGGGGACCCCGTTTTAGAAAATGTATCGTTTACCGTGAGTGAAGGGGAGCGGTGTGGTTTGATCGGGCGCAATGGCTCAGGAAAAACAACCTTGATGCGCCTTCTTGTGGGACAGGAAAACCCAGACAAGGGAGTGATTAGCTTTTCCAAAGGCTACAAACTCGGCTACCTCGACCAGCACATCCGCTTTTCTCGCCCTACGGTCATTGAAGAAGCATGCATGGGACTCCCACCTGAAGAGCGCGATGCTTCGTACAAGGCGGAAAAGATTCTCTTTGGACTCGGATTTAAAGAAGAAGAGATGGACATTCCTCCCGAGCAGATGTCGGGCGGATACCAGCTGCGGCTTCACTTGACCAAGGTGCTTCTTTCTGAGCCGGATTGCTTATTGCTTGACGAGCCAACAAACTATCTAGATATTCTATCTATTCGCTTTCTCATGCGTTTTCTACAGCAGTGGAAAGGGGAGCTTATCCTGATCTCCCACGATCGCGAGTTCATGGATTCTGTCACGACACACACGCTCGGTGTTCATCGCAAAAAAGTACGCAAGTTCAAAGGGGGCACAACGCACTTTTTTGAACAGATCGTTCAGGAAGAGGAAATTTATGAGCGCACGCGAATCAATTTAGAAAAAAAGAAGGCGCATTTGCAGTCCTTTGTCGATCGATTTGGAGCCAAAGCTTCAAAAGCTGCTCAAGCTCAGGGTAGACAAAAGATGATCGATCGCATTCCGGCACTCGAACAGCTCAAAGCCCTCTACGGTCTGAACTTCAACTTTCATGAGCGTCCATTTCCTGGCATAAAGATGCTTGAGGTAAAGCAGATCGCTTTTGCTTATGAACAAGAGAGGCCGATCATTTCCGATTTGTCGCTTGCGATTGAAAAAGGGGAGAGGATTGCGATCATCGGTAAAAACGGTTACGGAAAATCGACGCTGCTTCGCTTGATTGCAGGGGACCTTTCTCCAGAAACAGGAGAAGTGCGCCTCTCCGAACAGACAGCCATCGGCTATTTTGGACAGACGAATATCCAAAGGCTCAAAAGCAGTGCAACTATCGAAGAGGAAATTGCCGATGCTAATTCTGCCATGAATTATACCGAGATGAAAAGAATCTGCGGGCTGATGATGTTTAGCGGCGATACAGCAAAAAAGAAAATCTCTGTTCTCTCTGGTGGAGAAAAAAGCCGCGTCTTGCTCGGGAAAATCTTGGCAAGGCCTTGCAATCTCTTGCTTTTAGATGAACCGACGCACCACCTCGATGTCGAGTCGATAGAAGCCTTAATCGATGCCTTAGAAGAGTTTGAGGGGGCGGTTGTCATCGTCACCCACAGCGAGCTCATCTTAAAACGCCTCCAGCTACACAAGCTTGTCGTCTGCCATGTAGGCAGACAGGAAATTTTCAATGGCACATATGAAGAGTTTTTAGAAAAAGTGGGTTGGGAAGAAGAAGGCGTAAAAGAAAAAAAGAAGGATGTCGCTTCTGAGAAAGATGAGCGCAAAAGAAAACATGAAGAGCTCATGGCAGAGCGCGCCCTTCAGCGCTCGCGCGAAAATGAACTCAAGAAAGTAGAAAAAGCGATCAAGGCTCTAGAAGAGCTACAGGCAAAGGAAAACCAGCTTCTCATCGAAGCAACGCAGGTAAGCAATTCGGAAAAAGTCCAAGAACTGCTTAAGTCGATTGGCCAGAGGGAAAAAGAACTTGAGCAGCTTTATGAGATGTATTTGAATCTTGAAAAACCTCCTTGATAAAATTCAATTTGGTTTTAACATCTGCGCAGCGAAACCTCAAAATGAGGTCCTTTTATCTGGCTTATTCAAATTGTCTAACAGCTGTTAGATAATTACAAAAGTGCGTGTTGGAACCGTTCTTTAGCACACCCTCAAAACAGAAGGCCTGCCAGAAAAGAATAAGGTTTATGGGACTGGAATTTCATCATTTCTTTCTGCGGCATTCGAATGGAGACTCTTGGTCCCCTGTAAAAATATCGGTAATCACAAGTGGATTTTCCTCTGGATTTTCAGGAATTTGAAATTGCAGTGAGGGCACCATTGCACTTACCCACGCGTTTTTTTCTGGGATATAAAGACATGGATAATCTTTCCCCATTCCTTCTCGCACAAAAAGGTTTCCGTTGCTTTCCGTAAACGTAAATATGGGAGGAATATCTGGATTCTTGGGATTTTGATAAACACCAGTTATAGAATGTATCGTTTCTAGATTAGGCTGTTCTAATGAAACTTCTTGTCGGCGTTGATTAAACAATCCGCCACCGAGAATGATCTCGCGGTTATCTTTTGTTGTGATGACTAGCCAGGGACCGCGATCTTGATCCCGATATCCTTGAGTACCCTCGCTATCAAGTTTCGAATCTCTTTTAAGTATATATTGCATTCCATTGAATGAGCAATTGATTGTATCTGGAGAGTCTTTGAAAGGATCGCAATCTGTGATTAAATAAGCATCCCCTTGAAAAAGACATGCATTTGTATTAAGAGGGCAATAAAATTCCAATGGAACATCTTTAGGTGGCTCTTTTGTTTCTTTAACTTCTTCGTTTGCCACCACAAAAGCTTCTAATTCATGGATAAATTCTTTTCCAGAAGGAGAAGGGCCAAGCGCAGCTGAATCGCACATAGCTACTAGTCCTGGTTGATTTGTCGAAAGTGGAAAGATGACAATCGCACTCACTTGCCGCTGCTCATTGTCAAATATTTCACCGTTTAATCCCTTATGTTCAATGGACGAACTTCCCGCTTTGCATCCCAGGCCAAATTGGTGGCATAAATCTCTTGGCCCTAACATTAGTGTTTGCCAATTCTCGCCAAAGTATTTCTCAAGGGGCTTTTCTCCCTGTTGCATTGTGTGAGCTACTTTTAGGAGATCTGGGACAGAAGAACTCATATCGCCGGCAGCAGATTGGATGGGATCGTTCGTTGGTCCTGGTTTGATCACTGACTCTCTCATGTCAAAAACTTTCTCAAACAATTCCTTCTGCATGATCTGAGCAAAAGATAGTTGGGTACTATTGAAATCATTATAAGCTTTCTCCAACATCAGTCCAGCTACAGCAAGGCCAGCATTGCTGTAACATCCAATCCGATCCCCAGGGTGGACGATATGCTTATATTTCCTTCCTTCTTTAGATTCTTGAACGAAGCGGTCATACAATGTTGGCGCTGCTATTTTTTGATCACGACAATGATCTTTGCTTTCTATCCCAGCTGTATGAGAAAGAAGCTGCTCCAATGTCATCTCTTTCGCAAGATCGGGTTCTTCAAATATCTGGTTTAGGAATTCTTGATCAGAATGAAAAAGCTCCCCACATTTTGTGCTCAACCCGCTAGGCAGCGCCCCGTCATGCATCAGTTTCAGTGCTAACAGTGTCGTAAAAGTCTTGGTAACCGATCCGACTCGATGTGAACCGTATTCCTCTTGTTTGCCAAGTCGTTTAATCTCTTCCTTTCCATCGGGTAAAAGAATAGCGACTTCGGCATGCCTCTGGCCAGCATCCGGCAATTCCTTGACTGCCTCGTTATAAGCGGACTGTGCTTTTGACCAATCGTGTTGGACAGAACCCGAAGAGCGAGGATAAAATGGCTCCTCAGAACCGGACACACCTTTTACAGACATTGCTTACCTCCGATCAAAATTTAGTCCCGCTGTCTATTGACATCCTCCCCTCCCTAAAGAGAGGGGAGGATGTCAAATCATTGGATGACAACCTGTGTTGAAAACTTCAGGTTGTTCGGATAAGAGTATGGTAACAAGCGCAAAGTTAATTTTTCACTAATAATGTTTCAGATTGGCCGTCTAAGTAGGGTGACCCAAATACAGGAAAGAAGCATCACCTTCTTTATATTGAATCTGGCTCAACATCCCATCCAAGCTCAGTGAGCCCTTGCACAATCGTTTTAGAATGCAGCTTGTGTTCGAGTAAATGACTCGTTCCATAAGGGAAAAATCCTTTAGGAACCGTATTTTCGAATTTTACCTTTTCCATGGCAAGAAGGCAGTTATGCGTATTTTTGATGAGGGCCATTTGCCTTTTTTCGTCGAGATCGGATGGGGAGCTGTCTGTATAGACTTCTTTATCTATTTCAATAAATCGATCCGCATTTCCTTGCATGTAGGCAAAGGCGAGCTGGTCCATAATTCCTGTTAGTTTTTTCTTATTCTCTATTGTTTCTTTGAGCTGATTGTGGAGTATTTCATTGCCTACTGTCTTTTCTAATAAGCTCTCATCGATGGAGATATTGGTAAGAAGATTCTGTTTTTCAAATTGCTCAGGTTCGAAATCACAATCCCTGTCTTCATAATCCATTCCTAGATTCAAGATCCCATGAGATCTAGCAAATTGAAGAAGGTGGTTTTCTATGGAATCTCCTCCAAGGGAGCTTCCCGATAATTTAATTTCTGTTGCAATGAGTGCGCACTGAAACAGTTTTTTATAAATGGATCCGCATAGCTTTGTTGCTTCAAGCATTTCTGGGGAGTGGATATTGTGCATCGTTGCGAAAAGCCATCCGCGGATTTCACCCCTTTTTAGGATTTTAAATAAGAAACCCTTAGATGTTCCCACTTTTGGTTCGAAAGAGGGGAGATAAGTGCGAAAGAGCTGCTGGCATTCTACCGCTTCTTGGATCCAGAGGTCTAAATGATCAAAATCAGAATCGTTGATGATACGTTTAATGGAGCATTTGCTGAATTCTGAAATGAAAGATTGAATGGGTTTGAGGTCTTTTTCATTGAGCCAGTTTTCGGTGTTAGCGGCGGTTAGAAATAAAGCCTTAAAGAATTTTAATAAAAACAGCTGCTGTTGGTGGTCTTCTAAGTGGCTCTCAGAAATGAAGGGGAGAGAAAAGACTTCATTTTGGACGTTGTTTAGGAAATGAAAGCCAAAATGGATGTCTTTTGTCGTGCTTACGTTGGCTTCAAAGAGTGCATTCAGTTTGGGTTTTTGCTCATTTTCAAATTGAGCATTGGTTTCTCTCAGTTTGACCAACTCTTCAGCTGTTGGTAATTTGCTATATGTTTCTAGGTCGTAGCGGTTGGGGAATTGAGTTATTTTACTTAATGGATCGTTCATTATTTTAAATGATTATTTTTGTTAATGAAAATTCGACGAGTTCGTTGAACTCGTCGAATAGGGTAGATTAGGCTTCTAAATGTTGGTTTTGAATGCAGAATGGAGCTGAATGCCGAACCATCCTCCAGTGTCGCCGCCGATCCACATGTCTCCCTTGAGCTCTGGGAAGTATTCTTCACAGATAGCAAGGATCTCCGGATCTTGGGTGATGTCATCACCAGGTAGATAACCTGCAGGAATAAAAATGCGTCCTACATATTTACCTGGAACTCGGATTTGGCCTGCAACGTAAATACCACCTCCAACTCCATAGATTGCTTGGTCTGAGCGGAGGGTATAAATGGCAACATATCCTCCATCAGCACCCATGTAGTGGTTGACAGTCGGCAATACTCTTTCCTCAAATCCGTAGGCACGGTGGTTGATGACAACGCCACCGTGAACGTATACTCTGAAATCCTCAGGCAGCATCCAAGGCGTTTGAGTATCTACATTTATCTCTGCTTTTTGAACATCTGCAGCGGGTGGGATTTCTTGAACGAACATATTTAGCCTCCTTTTAAGGTTTTTTGCAAAAAAGCTATAATATTTGTGAAAATAATAACAAAAATTCACGAAACGTCAAGGAATATAGTTTGAAACTGATGGAAATTTATTGATCATCCGATTTTGTCAAATCGGAGGGATCCAACATAACGTGTTTGATGCGGGTGCGATTGTAAGTGTAGGTGATATGAATGCGATGGTCTTTACTTTGAATCACGCTAGGATAAGAAAATTCCCCGGGGATGTCTTCTAGAATCAGAGAAGGATTCCAGTGCACACCTCCATCTGTAGAAATAGCAAGGTTCAATGGAGTGCGCTCTTTAGTAGA
>JAHFTO010000062.1 GCA_023269355.1 Chlamydiota bacterium
TGATTTCGGGGAGTTAGCTGCTGGGAAGTGGCGTGGGTGCTGCGGACTCATAACCCGTCGGTCCCTGGTTCAAGTCCAGGTTGCCCCATTTTTATAAAGCACTCATTCCACTGTAGATAGATCTGTTTAGATTTGACTGTATATCAAGTTAAAGTTTAAACTTACCGCTTACGGTGCAATAACGGTGCAATGAAGAATAGTTTTAACCAGCACGCCATCCAACCGAACCTCAAACACATAAGGTTGGACTATGGCATCTATTTATAAACGCAAAGACGGCAAAGGTTGGCGTGCGGTCATCCGCATGAAAGGTCACCCCACACTCTGCGATCATTTTGAACGCAAGCAAGAAGCAGAAGACTGGGCCCAAGAGGTCGAAAGGCAAATCAAGCTCGGTCAATATAAATTCGATCAGCACAAAAAACTCCACACCTTCAATGAGCTCACCGATCGCTATTCCCTAGATGGGGCCCTTGAGCACCATCGGTCAGCGCATGACACCCAACGCCACCTCGCCTATTGGCAATCTCGTTTTGGAGCCTATGCGCTAGTTCATATCACTTCAGAATTGCTAAGCAAAGAGCGGAGACTACTCCTAGAAACGCCAACAGCTAAAGGGCAAAAGCGCACTCCTGCTACAGTCAACCGTTACGTAGCATCGCTCTCCGCTCTTCTCTCTTATGCAAACCAAAACCTCAACTGGATCAGTGAAAATCCCGCCCTACGTCTCAAAAAGTTGAAGGAGGGACCAGGCCGTGACCGTGTTCTCACCGAAGAAGAAATCACCCGCCTCTTAAAAGCCTCAAAAAAGAGCCAATCTCCCTATTTGTATTGCGTTATCCTGATTTCCTTAACCACAGGTGCTAGACAGGGAGAAATTCTCAACCTAGAGTGGAGACACGTCGATTTCGCCAATAAAATTGCATTCATCAAAGAGACCAAAAATGGCTCACCTCGGAGTATCGCCCTCGCTGCCCCCGTCGTAGAAGAGCTACAAAAGCTCTACAAAGATAGAAATCCTCAAAAGCCCCTGGTCTTCGCTAGCAAGACAGCCTTTGGTCGAATCGATATCAAAAAAGCCTGGCAACAGGCTTTAAAACGAGCAAACATTACCGACTGTAGAGCTCATGACATGCGCCATACATTTTGCACCTACGCTGCCGCTAAGGGAGCGTCCAATCTTCAACTACAAACAGCGACAGGACATAAGACCCTGAGCATGCTGCTCCAATATACTCATATGGACGTAGCCGTTACCAAGCAATTTAGTGACCAAGTATCAGACCAGATCCTCAAAGGAGAATCCCCATGAACCCAAAACAATCCAGTCTTCAACCCCAGTCCACGCCTTCGTCATCATCCGAGACGGATAGTCTCTTACACGATCTGCGGCACTTAATCGACCATGCACGCACATCGATTGCATTGACTGTCAATGCGGGACTAACAATGACCTACTGGCAAGTAGGAAACCGTGTTCTAAAAGAAATTCTACAAGGAGAGCGAGCCGAATACGGCAAGACAATAGTTGCCACAGTATCGCAGCAGCTGACTCTGCAATACGGTAAAGGGTTCTCAGAGAAGAGCTTGCATCGAATGATCCAATTTACAGAGCTTTTCCCTGATGAACAGATTCTCGCAGCATTGCTGCGACAATTGAGCTGGACGCACTTTACCATCCTCATACCAATCAAAGATGCTGTTAAAAGAAATTTTTATACCGAGATGTGTCGAATAGAAAGATGGAACTATCGCACCTTGCAAAAGAAAATCTCCTCCATGCTTTTTGAAAGAACAGCTCTTTCCAAAAAACCAGAGAGCTTGATTCAGGCTGAAATAGAGATGCTTCGCAAAGAAGACCGCCTAACTCCAGATTTGGTTTTTCGAGACCCCTACTTTCTGGAATTTCTCAATCTTAACGATCGATACTATGAAAAAGACCTTGAAGATGCGATCATGCGAGAACTAGAGCAATTCCTATTGGAACTTGGATCTGGTTTTTCATTTTTAGCCCGTCAAAAACGGATCATTGTAGATGACGAGGATTTTCACATGGATCTCCTCTTCTTCAACCGAGATCTTAAACGCCTTGTGGTCATAGAACTCAAGCTGGATGATTTTAAAGTTGAATACAAGGGTCAGATGGAGCTTTACCTTCGCTGGCTAGATAAACATGAACGACGTCCTGGAGAAGAATCCCCAATAGGACTCATCCTTTGCGCAGGGAAAAAGCAGGAGAGAATTGAATTGTTGGAACTAAACCAGGCAGGCATCCACGTTGCTGAATATTTGACGATGCTCCCATCGAAAGAGGTCCTTAGAGAAGGATTACACAAGGCAATTGAACATGCACGTAAACGTTTAGAGGAAAGAACAAATGAGTAATCAGCTAAACGAGATTTGTAATATTTTAAACAAATTTGAAGAAGCAATAGCGCACATAAGAACTATTTGGAAGGGATTGGAAGAATTGAATCCGCATTTTGAAGAAATTGCTTCTGAAAATTGGCCAGAGAAGCACCACAGGCTGTGGCTTCATGGGGCAACCGAAGTAGGAGAGTGCAATGAACTAGAGCAGCGGCTGTACAGGGATCTTCCAATTACAGAAACTGCCCAATCTCCTGCTTGGGACGCATACAAGGCTTGGAGAAAGTGGCTTGAAACAGCGGGGCTTCCAAAAGTAAGTATGGCGCTTGTCTATGATAAAAAAAATCGCAAATACGAGGAGTTCGAGTCGAAGGAACCTTCAGACACCTTTTATGCAACCGATAATAGGTTCGACATAGAGAAGCCTGCTGAGGGAGAAACATTGCTCGATTTCATCGTGCGGTTGGCACGATCAATTGAAGATAGTGGTAAGGGCCCCCGATTGGGATATCGAGCGTTGAAGAGTTTTGTAGACTTCATAAGAAAGACCCATCCCATCGAACAAGCAGCGTTTATTGAACATATTTTTCCTAGAAAAATGGATTTACATTTCGGCAAAATCATTAGAATTATTTCCCCTGAAGCCTATCCAATTCCTGAAAAGACGGCGGTAGAAATTTTGATGGAACTTGCACGAAGGTGTCGCAGTGGACGCCCTGATACTCGCCATACAGCGGCCGAGAGCTTGGGGTTGTCTTGGCTCTGCATTATAGCATCCCGCATTCGCCTTCCTATTCATTTGGAAACAGTCAAAAGCATTAAATCAAGTGCAGTTCAGTTTGGCGCTGATTTTCCTGCATTGCAAGTGCCAACATGGTTTGGCGAGCAACCGATAAACATATCGCACCGAATAGCGACTTTTCTTACGGCATTATCCCATATTCCTTCCAAACAACATAGAGACACCATTCTTCAACGACCAATGCGAAGCCTGACACGTATGCTTAATGATGCTCTGCAATCTGTAGATCCAAACCCAGAATATGGCAACATCACTTACTTATCGTTACTCAATCAGCCTCATATTTTTGGGGATTATCGATATCAACCTAAACATCAGATTACAAAGTAGTTAATTCTTTGCTTTCGATACCTTGAAAATTGTCCACCACCGTGCCACCACGTAATGGGCACCTCCCGTTAAAATTGGGTTATAAGCAACAACTCAATTTACGGGGGCTCAATGAGCAATTTAGAATACTGGTCGCCAAAACAAATAGTAACAAGCGGAAAATACCCGTTCAGTATGGGTCAGATTCGCCATATGTTACTCTACCGCCATATAAACCATCTACAAAATGCAGTACGAAAAATTGGCAAACGTCTCTATTTGAGGCTCGATCTCTTTAATGCTTGGATAGAACAACAAGCTGGAGATAGAAGATGACTTCTCTGAATAATGCAAATGCTCATTTTTCAGAATTTGCATTCATCGGCTTATTAAAAACTGCCAAGTGTCTCTTTCAGGAGCTCGATGACTTCCGCAAAAGCTCTTCAGGATCAATAGAAGAAAAGGTCTTATGGCAACAATGTGAAAAACGGCTTCAAGAAATTGAAACATACCAAGACATGTTACCTGAAAAGATTAGCGATCTTGTCATGATGCATGCTAACCACTCCCATGCTCTAAAAAGCGAAAAACGATGTGAACTGCACGGACGGCAAAGATGACCTTATTGGATTACAGATCACTCGAACAAAAATGTCTTTTGGCAATGTCTCAAAGTGGCATTCCATTTTCAGGACCTATTATCGCCGATGAGAATGTACATCGATTTAGCATGGATTCCAAAAAGAACAAGAAAGATGAGTGGTATATCGCCTGGTCAGGGATCAGCCAAAAAGGGAATGCTTATCTCATTTGCCAATATGGATCATGGAGTTCCTCAGTCACACTTGAGATCAAGCACATATTTAAATCTTGGCATCAAGACTCTTTGGTAGATAAACAAGAGCTACAGCAACTACAAAATGAAGTGCAACAAAAACAAGCCATAACCGCAAAAGCGCTACAAGAGACACAAAATGCGGCTGCTATAGAGGCAAAAAGAATTTGGGAGGAGTGCAAAAGTATACAGCCCACTGAGAGGCACCTGAAATATTGCCGTCTTAAACAGATCAATCCCTTCGGTGTAAGATTCGGGAATAATCCAAATGGCTATCCTTCAATCATCATCCCCCTCAGAGACATACAGGGAGGCATCCGCTCACTACAATTCATATCTGCGGGAGACAATGGGCCTGTATACAAAACCTTCCTTACCGATGGAGCAAAAAGAGGAAATTTCTTCCACTTCGGTAATTTAGTTGCGGGGCAACCGATAGCGGTTGTTGAAGGGTATGCAACAGGCTACTCCATTTTTGAAGGATATATGAAAAACCAAGCCGTTGTTGTCGCTTTTGACTGTCATAATCTGGGTCTAGTACCCTAACTTAAAAGTTTTTTAAAAAATGTTTGAATAGTGTTTCATATATGCCTTTCACATGGAGGTATTATGAATAAAAAATGGTCCGTTCATCTCACAGTAGAGGAACGAAGCGAACTTGAAAGAGTCGTTAAAAAAGGAAAATCACCCGCACGGGTAATCAGAAGAGCACAAAGCTTGTTATTTGCTGCTGAAGGGAAGACGGATAACGAGATCTCCTCTCTGCTTAGATGCAGTGAACCAAGCGTTTACAGTACAAGAAGAGCCCATTGCGAACATGGATTAAAACGAGCGTTGAATGAAAAAGCGCGCTCAGGAAGGCCTGAAAAATTGGTGGGGAAATCGAAAGCCCATCTCATCGCACTTGCTTGCAGCGAGCCTCCAGAAGGGCGGGCCTGCTGGACAATGCAATTGTTGGCAGACCGTTGCATCAGTCTGGAACTGGTAGACTCTATTACAAAGGACACAGTTCGTAGGATTTTAAAAAAAACGAAATTAAACCGTGGCAAGTAAAGAGTTGGTGCATCCCGGAGGTAGACTATGAGTACGTTTGTCGGATGGAGGACGTGTTAGACTTGTATGAGGAGTCATTGGATGAGAAAAAGCCCGTAGTCTGTTTTGATGAAAGTCCCGTTCAGTTAATCGATGATGTGATGGCGCCGATCCCTGCGGCTCCCGGGAGAGCTAAGCGAGAGGATTACGAGTATGAACGTAAGGGCACAAGCAACCTCTTTGTATTTTTACAACCTTTGGGAGGCTGGCGAGAAGTGAAGGTGACAGACCAGCGAACAAAAAGAGATTTCGGCGAGTGCATGAAAGATTTAGTCGACAAGCATTTTCCCAATGCTGATAAGATCAGACTTGTCATGGACAACTTGAATACGCATCGACTATCGAATCTTTATGAAACGTTTGAACCTGAAGAGGCGCGAAGGATTATCAAGAAGATAGAGGTGCACCACACACCAAAGCATGCCAGCTGGCTAAACATGGCGGAAATCGAAATTTCTGTGCTCGGAAGACAGTGCCTTAGGAGGCGAGTAGGCTCAAAGGAAACGCTCGAAAGAGAAACCGCCGCTTATGTATCAGATCGAAACAGAAGACAGGCAAAAGTCTTGTGGGGATTTTCGGTCAAGGATGCGCGAGTTAAAATGAAGAGGGTTTATCCATGAAAATTTTTAAGTTGTGGTACTAG
>JAHFTO010000036.1 GCA_023269355.1 Chlamydiota bacterium
CTTCAAAGTAAACGTAGTCTGATCATAAATAAATTGATCGAGCAAGTTCTGCGGACAATTGAAGGTCACGCGGTGTTGATTGCGCGGAATCGTGTCGGTCATAAACTCAACAATTTTCTTCTCCGATTTCGAGACATAGACACAAGCCTCGGGATTGAAAAGAAAATCTTGGAAAAGATCTTCTAAAATCTGCCTTTCTTCGACTAAGTTGCGCGCTAAAATCCCCTGATCAGTAACAAAAGCTGCAATATTTTCATAAGTGAGCTTTGTCACGGCAGATGGGACTTTATGCCCATCATAAACAAAATAGAGGCTAGCGTCGAGCTCCCCATCGAGGTATGTAAGATCGCATACCGCTTCTACATTCCCCACAAAAGGCAAGGTCACGAAATCCTCAATTGCATCCAGATTGGCGATATCTGCATATCTAGTTAATTGCGGCAAGGAATTCTCCACAAAAGTCCCAAAGAGCGGCTCTGGGATCGTCATGTCGCGGATTTGACGTAAATTGCGTAAATGCACTCGAGTAATATTCTCGGAAAAGCGGTAATAAGCGTTTTTGTAAAGCATCCCCGGACTTGCGCACTCGAAGAAGCGGACATCTTCCAAAGTGACAGCATCCTCTCCAATAAGAATATGGGGATTCACCAAAATTTTAGACGTCGGCGGTTTGATGTATTCCAACGTAAAGCGCAGTCTAGCGGCAGTGGGAGAAAATTTGAGCGGTGTCTCCATCGTTCCTTCATACAACCCAGGTAATGAAGGATAATCATCTTCTTGAACAGCAAACCCTTGGTTGGCAAATTGCTGGCAAGCCACATCAAACGCCTTAGCAAGTATCATCCCAAACGTTTCTAAATCGATAAGCGCTACCCTTAAAGCTCTTTCCGATGTAGCGTTTTCATTAAATCGTGCCCCATCGCGGATCATCCGTACAATTTCTTGCTGCGCTGGCTCGAACGATTTTAAAGAAAAGCAATACCGCTTCCCACCTATAAAAATCGGTTCTTCATAACGCAATGCATCGATAAATGGCTTGATCTGGGGAATATAAAGAGGTTTGGATCGAAACGGCAATCGAAGGGCGAGCTGAATCTCGACAATCCCCTTGTTCTCTCCTTCTTGGCTTGGATTAAAAATGAGCGCAAATTCTGCTCTATCGCATACCAGCTTTTCATCATTGCGAAAAAAAGGAGACATAGCCAAATGCTGTGAAGAAAAGACGTATTCCTGGAGAAGCTGCTTTTGAAACTGCTCTTCCTGCCGCTGAACTTCTTTAGATTCCGCTTCCTTAATTTTTTCGAGCAGTTTTTTCTTTTCCTCTTTCTCGATTCCCGTACTGCCGCCCATTTGCTTCAAGTCATTTTCCTTAGAAAAAGCGACAAGGATCTTATCGATATGCTCCTCTAGGTAAAAGAGCACCGCAGCTAAATGATGACAGTCATAATTATAAGGACAATCGCAATCAGAATCGATCGTCTGGCAGTCTACCCGATCAATTTCAATCTCACTTTCGTAGCAGTTGTCAAATTGACCGAGCACTTTGGCAGCAATCCGCATCGTTTTTGCATCCAGATGCAAAAGTTTTGCAGAAACGACCTTCTGCTTGTCATACAAATCGCGCCCTTCTTTTACGATCGAAGAGGAAAAGTCTTGTTTTAGCTTGCGAAAGTTCAACATAAGCGATGAGTCTACTATTTTAAAGGGTTTGACTGAAGAATTATTCTAAAATGCTTTTACCGTTTTTGTCCAAGACATGCAAGAAATTTTAGAAAAAAACTCCAAATTTTCATATTCCCCCTAGGCCTATCCAAAAGACCTATTGATCCAAAAAAACCAACAAGTTATAGTTAGATCTCTTTTACGCGGGCGTAGCTCAACTGGCAGAGCATCACGTTCCCAACGTGAGGGTCGTGAGTTCGAACCTCATCGCCCGCTAAAAGAAGAAGTAAGGTACTAGAAAATGCGGGCGTAGCTCAGTGGTAGAGCATCACGTTGCCAACGTGAGGGTCGTGAGTTCGAACCTCATCGCCCGCTATCAAAAATCAGGTCCAAAACGCGGATTCAAAAATATTTTTTGCGGGCGTAGCTCAGCGGTAGAGCATCACGTTGCCAACGTGAGGGTCGTGGGTTCGAGCCTCATCGCCCGCTCATTCATAACTCAATCAATTAGGAGAAAGTAATGGAACAAACGGCTTCAGAACCTCAAATCTTACAAAACGAAAATGTCCGTTTTTCCATCCATCACAAGCCTGCTTGCCTCGTCGAATTCGACGTTGAAGTACTGGAACCCCTTGTCCAACACTCCCACAAAAAAGCAGCTAAGGCAGTCGCCAAAGAAATTTCATTACCCGGCTTCCGCAAAGGAAAAGCTCCTGAAGCGCTCGTCATTAAAAACTACCCTAATGAGGTCGACAAGCAGTGGCAGCAAGAAATTGCCAACGAAGCTTTCCGGGAATGCGGGAAACTGGCCAAGATCCCTGTGCTGCACCGGGATGCAAAAATCACCTATAAAATGAAAAGCCACTCTCCTAGCGGCGCCCTCCTCAATCTCACTTTTGAGACAGAGCCTAAAATTCCTCATGTCGACCCCAAAGAAATGAAGATGAAGCCCGTCAAGCGCCCAGAAGTAAACGATGACAAGATCAATGAGACCATCCGCCAAGTGCAACTCTTCTTCGCTAATTGGACCCGCGTCACAGACCGCCCCATCCAACAAGGAGATTTTGTTCTGCTCGACGTCGATGTGATCGAAGAAACACCTCACCAGCCCTTATTTAATCATACGCGCTTTGAGGTCACTGAAAAATCGATGGCTAAATGGATGCGCGATCTCGTCTTAGGTAAAAACGCAGGAGACACCGTTGAAGGAATCAGCGTGCCCGATGAAGACGCGTCTGCAGAAGACAAAGAAACCTTAAAGCCCAAAAAAGTGCGCGTCGCCATCAAACAAGTCGACACAGCGACAACTCCAGAACTTGGCGACGATTTTGCTAAAAAGCTCGGTGTTGCCACCGTGGAAGAGATGAGAACAAATATCACTAACCTGCTCAATAAACAAGCAGACGAGCACGTCTTGGAAGCCCAGCGAAGCCAAGCCAGCGAATTCTTACTCACCCAATATCCTTTCGACCTTCCTGCAACGCTGATCGAAAAAGAAACACAATTCCGTTTCCGCCAACTCTTGCAAGACAATGAGTTCCAAAAATATTGGGAAAATTTAAACTCTGCCGATCGCAACAAAACGATCCAAACAGTCTTCGAACAATCTGAAAAAGCTGTCAAGATGTTCTATCTCTGCAGACAGATCATTTCAGATGCTAATATCCGCATCTCTGGGACTGATGTGCCGAATCCCGCATCTTCTCCTTTAGAAATGCTGCTCAATCCACAAAAAATGTTCCACCATCAGCGCAATCCAGAAATTGAGCACGCGGAAGCCTATTCCCGTCTCGTTTTAGAAAAGGCAGAAGATTTCGTCATTCAGAATGCAACACCTGCATAACAGGTGTTGATTATTGATGCATCTTGCGGATTAAACGCACCTTAGTTCATACTTAGGTTAACGCATATTCACTGAATTTGAGGTTTGGCTTGAAAAGACCACATGCAATGTACTCGATCCCTTATGTCATCGAAGATACTGGCCGCGGCGAACGCGCCATGGATATCTATTCTCGTCTTTTAAAGGATAGGATTGTCTTTATCGGAACAGAAATCAATGACCAAGTCGCCAACACTGTCATTGCGCAGCTTCTCTTTTTACGCGCTGAAGATCCTAAAAAAGACATCAATGTCTACATCAACTCTCCAGGTGGCTACATCACTGCAGGCCTTGCGATCTATGATACGATGCGCTTCATGGGATACGATATCAATACCTATTGCTTAGGTCAAGCAGCATCGATGGCTGCCCTTCTTCTTGCAGCAGGCACCAAAGGTAAACGGTTTGCTCTCCCTAACAGCCGCATCATGATCCATCAACCATCAGGCGGAGTCGGCGGAACATCTTCTGATATCGCTCTGCAAGCCAAAGAGATTCTCCAGCTGAAAAAAATGTGCGCACACATTCTCTCCGACCTTTCAGGCCAGCAAGTTGCTAAAATCATCGAAGATTCAGAGCGCGATTATTTCATGAACCCCGAAGAAGCCAAGGCTTATGGGTTCATCGATAAAGTTGCGTCCCAACCTCAAAAACCAGCCACTGAATCTAAAGCTTAATAAACTATTATGACAAAGAAAGAAAAAGAAGGCGCCCACTGTTCCTTTTGCGGCCGTACCGAAGAAGCGGTTGAAAAACTCGTTTCAGGGCCAGACTCTTATATTTGCGACAAATGCATACGCCTCTGCATGGAAATTGTCGAGAAAAAGCCCGAACACCACGAACTCAAACTGCTCAAGCCTCAAGAGATCAAAACTGCCCTCGATGAATATGTGATCGGCCAAGAAAGAGCGAAAAAGACGATCTCTGTCGCTGTGTACAATCACTATAAACGCATCCGCGCGATGCATAAAGATAAAGACATCGAATACAGCAAATCCAATGTGATGCTGCTCGGCCCCACCGGCTCTGGCAAAACCCTCACAGCCCGCACCCTCGCTAATATCCTCGATGTCCCCTTTGCCATCGCTGATGCAACCACCCTCACGGAAGCCGGCTATGTCGGTGAAGATGTGGAGAACATTATTCTTCGCCTGGTTCAAGCCGCTGACTACGATATCCCCCGCGCAGAAATGGGGATCATCTATGTCGATGAAATCGATAAGCTCCGCAAAACGACCAGCAACGTCTCTATCACAAGGGACGTCTCAGGCGAAGGCGTGCAGCAAGCCCTCTTAAAAATCGTCGAAGGAACCGTTGCAAACGTGCCTCCCAAAGGCGGACGCAAACACCCCAACCAAGAATACATCCGCGTTAACACCCAAAATATCCTCTTCATCGTTGGCGGAGCCTTCGTTCATCTTGAAAAAATCATCGCTAAGCGCCTTGGTAAAACAACCATCGGCTTTGATGCAGGAGATTCCCGCACATTTGATGCCAACGAGATCAACTTCCTTCTCTCCAAAGTAGAACCTGAAGACCTTATCCAATTCGGAATGATCCCTGAATTTGTCGGTAGATTTAACAGCATCGCCAACTGCAATGAGCTCACGATCGAGGATCTCGTCAGCATCCTCGTCAAACCCAAAAATGCGATCATTAAACAATACCAGCATCTCTTTGCCGAAGAGAACGTAAAGCTTACCTTTACCGATGAAGCCCTGCGAGCCATGGCTGAAAAAGCCAAGGAGACAGGCACAGGGGCAAGAGCCCTTAGAATGATTGTAGAGAATTTGCTTATGGAACTGATGTTTGAGGTTCCCTCAGATCCTACGATCAAGGAAATCGTCGTCGATAGAGAAAATGTCCTGAAACAGACACCCCCTCAAATCATCCGCTCCCACACAGCGTAAGCTAGTGGGAGACTAAGTTTTAGGCTAGGGCTAGTTGAAGCTGTGCTTCACTTTTAGTGCATCGACCTTATTCGAGATGGTTTTTCGCTTGTACCATTCGTCAACAGTAGGAATAGTATTTGTAGCACCATTTCTAAAATCCCTTGAATCCTTAAAAGCTTTTGTACATTTCTTAGCCAGATCCGTAGTTGGATCAATAATTCCAAGCGCATTACGCATTGCCTCTATCTCAGGCTTTGGATTTGCCAACCTAGGATTAGGATCTTCGGGTGCGTAAAGAGCCCGAATAATATCGTCTTCAAGGCAGTGGGCTTTTGGTGTGCAATCCAGATGCTTATAATATGCTCGAACTTCTTCCCTTGCCAATCCATACTGATCTTTTGGAAGAACTGAGAAAATCAGAGCTGCCACATCGATGTTGTGCTCCAGAACATTCTTATCTAAACTATATTTCTCAGCTGCTCCTCTAAGACCTAATGCATGATATTGAGCTGAATCGACGTCAGGCGCTTTTAACCCCATAATGGACGATGTCCATCCATTATTAGCGAAATAGTTATCAAGTGCCAATCGAGCATCCATTACGGCCTTTAGCACAGCCTCGGGATCGTGGATAACAGCATTCTGAGGCTTTTCAGGGGCAAATACCGCTGCTACATACAGAGCAAATCGGTTACAATCGCTAAATTTATCTAATTGGGCAACTTCATCGGCAATTTCTTTATATTCCTTTGCAAGGCCTTCAATTATCTGTTTAGGTTCTTTATCCTGTTGCGCTTTTATTAAATCAGCTTGTTTTGCTTGCTTTGCACTTTCTTTGGCTGTTTTTGCATCCGTCCAATTTTGCTCTTTTTGAGCCTTTTGCTGCTCATGAATCATATGCTCTACAGCTACGATCCTTTTCAAGGCAGCCTCTTCCTTCGTGGCTTTAGTGGTAGCGGGGTCATTTCCTAGGGTTGAAGAATAGATCTCCATAGCCAGCTTTGCGCACCCTGCGAAATCATTGGGTAAATCTCCCGACCTAATCATCGCTGGGGCGTGTGCATCTAAGGTTTTGCGTCCTATTAAAAGCCTAGGTTCGGAAAAATCCGGCAGATCAACTTTTATTCCTTGGTTCTCTATTTCCTTCTGCATTTCTTCTAAAGCCGGTAGCAGCGGACTGAGAATAGATCTATATCTGTCGTCTTCCAAAAGATTAACGACTTTCTTTTCATTGTTATTATCTTTATCGAGATAAGTAATGCACATGGTTTTTAGTGAGAATGTATGGTTGGAACCTTTGAATGTCATTTCGATGTCTTTAAATGCCTTATTTACAGCATCTTGCTGCTTTTCTTCCAATTCAATAGGTTTGCAACCCACCCATAGCCTGATGTCTTCATTGCCTTGATTGACTGCATCTAGGGTAAAGTTCATCCTACCCTGCTGTGAAGAGGAACTACTCGTTGTAGTCGTTGTGGTCGTACTGTTCATAACACCCCTATTTTTATTAATATTATATAATTATTATCCTTTCTATATTCATTATAACTAATATCACCTAAAAATATAAACATAATTGCAAATAAACCAAGCTATCGCTCCAAAAACCCCTATCTGGCTTATAATAAACAGCTTACATCTTACTTTCCTTCAATTAACCATAAACACCTTATAATAAACAACTTAAAACAAAAGCCGCCCTAGCATTTAATTCATCTCCCCTAACCCCTGAAATTAAGTAATTTAAAGAAATTATAAAAATTATGTTTAAAAAATAATAGGTTTATTATAAAATAAATCTTGAGGGCATATGGCACTATCGAATTACCCTCAGAATTTTTAATAACAATAGTAATAACAAAAGGAGTTAAAACTATGTCAATCCACACCGTAACAAACCAGAACCCTGTAGATTCCCTCCAGCAGAACTATATTGACGCAGTAGACGCCTTGAAACAAGTCGAAGCCCAGCAGGTCCTGCTTGTCCAGTTATTTGGCGATCTTTTAGCTGAGATCAAAGAATACGCGCATGGCGGACATGGTAAAGTCAAAAACGTCGAAAAAGCCTTTATGATGCTGACACGCCTCTTACAGACCCTTGGAGAAGCAGAGGGTAACGGAAAACTAGGTAAGGACGCCCAGGACTTGAACGTTTCTACCGCACTGTCAGGATTCGGTAACCGCTTTGAGGCTGACTTTACAGCTATGGAAAATGCCATCAAAAAAGGGGACACTAAGACTGCTGAAGCTAAAGCTAAGGACCTTATCGCTCAAATGAAGCTCTTCTTAGGAGATATGGACGCAAGCTCTATTCCTGATTCTCTGAAAGGGGTTCAACCTCAGCTCTTAGCATCGATCAAAACGACCCTTGGCCAGTTCGGTATCGACCCTTCAAAAGACCAATTGGATGATAAGTCGGCACATACCATCTTTACCATGGTGCAGGAGTGGGTCAATAACCCAACCAAAATAGATTCATCAGGCTTTTCAGGTCTGCAAGAGATCAGAAATAACAACTCCAATACAACGCAGACTACGCAGTACACTAATGGTTACAAAACAGGTATAAATACCCAAACATCGATGGACTCGAGTGAGCAGACTCAGTGGATGAACGTCCAGAAAAACTTCTTCGACACGTTCAAGCAATTGTTCCAAGGATTGGTTCAGAACCAAAAAACAACAACCTAAAGGCTAATAAATAAACAATTAATTAAACGGAGATAAAATTATGTTAAACTATATGCAAGCACTTAGTAAAGCTGAATGTAACCTTGTTCAAAGCAGTAACGTGGATTTGTCCACAGGCAATGGTAAATTGATGTTTGCCATAGGCCTGACTCAGAAAGTCAGTAATGATGAGCTGAAAACCATTAATACAGATACTGCGTCCGTCACAAAATGGAACAGTGTAATTGCTGCGATCACAGGCGCTAAAACTAATATAACTTTAACTCCTAATAATAAATGGCATCTTACTCCAGGTAATTATACACTTACCAAACTCCGAGCAAACGTAGCTATAGCTACTGCCAAATTAAATACGGATAAAAACACCAGTGACAAAGACACCAATGACGGTAGTGCGATTGTGGAAGCTGAGCAGAACGTGCTCTCCACAGGTCAGCAAAACACAGCTCAAACCTTACAGGCGCTCGCTCAATTCAATGCCTTTTTGAAAGCATTTGCTGACGACCTTAAATAATAATCCTGACCTCCGCACTTGGATTTAATAAATCATTGATTTTCAGTAAGTTACGATAATAAAAGGACACTACAGCCTTTTGGCTGCTAGTGTCCTTTTTGTTTACCCATCGCTTGATATAGATTCCTTGCTGTGATGCCCATGGCTGAAGGAAGACACAATCTCTCCCCTGTGCCGCCCCCGCTGAGATAGCTCAACTGTACTCGCCATAGAGGGCTGCACGCATCTGGTTCATGCTATTATGTTCTACTCGCCCCTAGTTTGAGGGGCGATATATCGGGCGACCGAGAGAACAGGGAGAGGGTTAGTCTCCACTGGGCTTAAGGATAGGGGTCACCACCAACTACCCTCTCTCGTTAGCGTTGAAAATAGCGCCTTTCCGATCCCATGATCTGTGTCAGCCGGATCGATTTGCGGCGCTTTGAACCCCAACCTTTCAGCCGGCTTTTGAACTATACTGAGGTCGGCCTGAAACTTGGATTTGGACTTGCGCGAAAGCTCCCGCGGTTCGACGATCACAAACGGGTCAATATTAACAATATGAACCCGTTTGTGATCGATCGAACCCCGGGGCTTTGGCGCAAGTCCAAATTCCAAGTTTCAGGCCGACCTCAGTATAACTTGGGTATATCCTCTGAGCGCAAGAAATAGTGGAACAATCAAGAATATGTCTAATATCTCTATCTCCGTTAAAATAAACAGTTTACATCCTAATTTTTCGTTTTTAAGCATAACAAGCTTAAAATAAGTAATTTAAGGATAAATCCTTAATCTTATTTAATTCATCTTCATTAAATCTTAAAACTAAGTTATTTAAAGAAATTATAAAATATATGTTTAAAAAATATTAGGTTTATTATAAAATAAATCTTGAGGGCATATGGCTTCAACGAATCAGCCCCGAAAAAAGGTTACTAAAGCTTTTGGCCCAATTTAATGCTCTTTGGAAAGCAATTACTGACGACCTTAAAGGCAATAATTAATAAGTAAAAAATTATATAAAATAGAGGTAAATAATATGTCAGCTGCTGAAGTTTATAACACACCGTTTATCAATAACCGCCTGCAAGGCACAACTAACGTTCAGAACCCACCGAAAAAAGACGCAAACGAAAATCTGACCCTGCTCTCCCTGCATGCGAAAAATATGGGTGATGCTCTGCGCCAGTCTACAGAGGCTGCCGCAAACAGTAAAATTATCCCCTTTAACGTTTCTGAAGCTGCTCCTGAAGCAAAATTTACCGTCGCGCAGATCATGGAAATGCTCTGTATGCTGGAAGTCTTCATGGCGAAATACCACAACGAACTCGCCAATGCTATGGGTAAAGATTCGACATCTTTTGTCAATGCAGCCATTGCTGAACTTAAGCACACGATCGCTAACGTCGATGCACAAGAAGCTGCAGAAACAAAAGCTGATAAAGCTCAAAAAATCACGAAAATCGTTGTAGGAGTCCTAGGCTGGTTCGCTGCCCTAATTATGGGTATCATCGGCGTTGTTACTGGAAATCCGACATTGATCGCAGCGGCTGTTATTGTAGCTACTACTACAACGCTTTATGTTTCTGGTGCTACAGACAAAATGCTTAAATGGATCGGGGATAAAATCTCGGAATCATTGCAGAAGGGTCAGAATATTGCTGGTCACCATTATTCTAAAACAGAAGCAGACTTGATTGGAAAAATCATCGCAGATGTCCTTTACATCGTCGTTATAATCGCCGTCACAATTGCCACATGCGGAGCCGCTGCACCAGAGCTTATTGCTCAAACAGCCCTTGAAGAAGGTGCAGAAATTGAGCTTCAACAAATGGGCGTACAGCTGGCTGAAGAAATCGGCGGAGAAGTTGTAGCAGAAGCCGGAGAAGCAGCAGCTTCTGGAGTGACCAGCTACAATCCCTTTACCTTGCTTTCTAACCTCTTTGCTAAACTGCCTACATGGGTAAATGCTTCCATTTTCGCGGGATCTGAAGCGATCGGTTCATCTAACTTCTTCAGCGATCTAATGGCGTTGTCTACAACAGGTATGCAAGATGAGAAGAAGAAAGACATCCTTAAAACTGTCATGTCGATCATCCTTGGATTGATCACTGCAGTCATAGGAATGCTCTCTATGTCCGGTATCATGTCAGCTGCCACAGCTGGAGAATCCATGATAAGCAACCTACTGAAAAAGGTTGATTCTCCTTTAGTAAGAAACCTGATTAACCAGTTCAGCAACCTGGCTTCAAAACTAGGCGATTCCGACTTCATTACTAAGCTGAACAACATCCAGTTACTTGGCAACCTCGGTTTGGCTGCAGGCCAAGGCGCAACGGGCTATTTCAAAATCGAGCTCGGTAATGCCTTAAAGGAAAAGGGCTCTATCGAAGCATGGACTCAGTTGATCCAGACGTTCCTAAAAATGGTCGACGATATGTCATCAGAAGATATGAAGACCTTCACACAGCAATTGAAAAATGAAAACAGCGCTCTTAAAGCAATGAGTGAAGCCCTTCCACAGGTTCAAGAACAACTCGCCCAAGTCACTGCGAACTGGGTATAAAAACTTAAATAAAAAAATAAATAAAACAAAGAGGATATATGTCACAAGTTAACAATACAAATAATCAAGTTTCTAATGTCCCTTCATTAAACGGTGCAACATTGGGCTTTGGTCCCAGCGCCGCTACAGCTGAATTGACATCAGTGCTGTATGCATTGGCTGCCTTTTACAGTAAGCAGCAATCTACCTTTATGGAGATGGCCAATAAGACTGTCGAGGCTCAAAAAGACGCCGCTATGGCTGGAGCGAAAGCAGCGGTCCAGGGTTCTTACATGGATGCAATGAACCAATACTGCCAAGCAGGAGAAGCCTTAGGAAGCGCCCTCGCAACAGCTGGAGGCGCTTTAGCTGGAAAACTTTTTGCTGATAATCCACGGGAAGAAGCATTGAAATCAGTAGACGACGATCTGAAACCTTTACAAGAATACAAGAATCGCATCAATGGCACTGGAATAAATGATCCTGATATTGTACTGGGTCAAAAAAATCCTGTGGATGATTTTGAAATTCGTCAGAAAAACCTTGAAAACGGTATTTTCAAATTGCCAACAGAGAATAGCGAAAATGTTCAGGCTAATAACAAGGTTATTGAATCTCTCAGAGCAAGTAAAACGCCTGCTGATCAAGACTCTCTGATGAACATTCAAAAGCAGCTGGATAAAAAAATAGCTGTCTTAAACAAACGCAAAGCTTCCATCGAGGCTGATAGCCAGAATGACAAACAAAAATATCAGCAAATTGGCTCAGCTGTTGGTCAAACCTTCAGCACTGCTACAAGAGCTGGCGGAGGCGTCTTTACTGCTAAGAGCGGAGAGTGGAAAGCGTCCGAACAGATCGCTCAGTTCAGCGGAAGGCTTACTGGCGATGTTTCGAACAGTTCAAGAAAAACAGCGGACGACAATTACGCCAAGATCGCAGCAGAAATTCAAGGGATCGAAGCTGCTATCCGCGCTGTTCAATCTGCTTAAAAGAGCATCTCACCCTCGGCATCTGTCCCGCCGAGGGAGTTCAACAAGCCGTTGTCTTCTTGACAACGGCTTTTTTTATGCCTATAGAAGATGTTAAACAATGCTATGGCCTCTACATGTCCGCTAAGGAAAACTTCTACTTCGAGCTGCTGCCCATTGAGATCCACTTGTTTCATTTGCAGGATGCAGAGCCATTAAAGCCAGAGCAGTCACTAGTGGAAATGGCCTCTTTGATTGAGCAGACTTCTTTGCAGCCTATCCGTAGCAGCTTGCATCAAGTGCTTCAGGAGGATAATGAAGAGGAATACCTAAAGATCTGCAAAGAGATTGCTAATGCTTTGCGATGGCTTGAATACCTTTCTAAGGCTCGTAAAGAGATCTTGCAGACTGACGCCCTTCCCAAAAATGAAGTGGAAGCACTCGAGCACATCAAAGCACAGCTTCAGGCATGGTCGAAGCAATTGACCCCATGCATGCATGCAGTGCTCCAAAAAAGGGAAAAGAAGTACAAAGATGTCGCCTCGATTTTAAAAAAGACCATCGACTTCATGGAGGAGCAGACCACAACGCGAGCTAAAAAGATCTTCCTAGACTTTCAAAACATTGGCAACGATAGATATGCTCCAATCCAGGCCAACTTAGACCATTTCTTTGCGCAGTTAAGAGCCCATGCAGACCCTATCCTTCGCTTCATCCAGCCGAATGTTGCTGCATGGAACGCCAAGGTCTTAAGCTCGGGAAGAGGGTTTTTGATTCCTCCCTCAGGAGATCTACCCTGTTCGATCCTCTTTTCTCTCAAGGGGCAGTGCCGCCTTATTTTCGAAGATATTGGTCATTTGCTCGGCTACGGTGCGGATAAACTCGTCTTCCGATCGATCTGTCTGCCGCAAGGAGAGGTCCAGGCACTGATCCAACCTCTGACCCATAAGGAGTCCCCTGAGATCAATACCCCTTCTCTTTTAGAGTTGCGTAAGAAAGATCAGCTCCTTGCGATATGGTCTGAGACAGAGTTGTTGTATCTGTTTAAAAAGGATAGAGGAATTATCTCTATCCATGAGCGGATGTTCTTCGATATCGAAGGAGAGAAAAAGCTGTTTTTGGTAGAAGATTATTATTGGGATGGGTCTTTAGGAGAGTATTTAAAATACGCGATCAATGGCAAAATAGAGGCCGCAAAGCTCCCGCCAAACGTGCAGAGGGAGGTCATTTCCGATCATCTCCATGGGCTCGCTGCGGTTCATCAGCATCAGATTGTCCACCACGACATGAAACCGCACAATATTTTGCTAGACATGGAAAGAAAGCAAAACAAGGCCGTCCTCGCTGACTTTCACCAGGCGACACATATCAGTAATAAAGAAAAAATCCCTAATTTAGCCTTCCTTCCGATATGGGCTCCCCCGGAATATGCTAGAATTCCCTTCATGCTTGAACCGTCGGACGAGGAATTGATTCAGGAGCAATTATTAATCACGACGGGGAAACTCGATGTCTGGGGTCTGGGAGTGACTTTCTACATGCTGATCGGTTATGAGCTTCCCTTTTGGATACAAAAAATGAAAGCAGCTGGCCCTCCCTTAGACGAGATAGAAGTTTTTCGCATGGTCGCCGAGCTTCCAAAAGGATGGCTTCCCGACTTCCTTAAAGCTTCTCCTTATTTTTCTCTCTTGGAAAAAATGCTAGAGCCCGATCCGAAAGACCGCTGCACAGCCCTCGAGGCTTTGGAGATCTTGAAAAGCCTCGGTGAATAAAATACAGTAGTCTTAGAAAGCGAAATGCCCCAGCCGAAGCTGAGGCAGAACGCCGATCGGGAACTCCCGATCCATTTATGAACTTCATTTTATTCTATCCAAGAAAAACCTCAAAGGTTTTTATCAAAAGCCGCATATGGCGCTAAAAATATCATTCTCTAAGACCGCATCCACCCTGATTTTTTAGGTCCCTTTTTCTTAGGCTCTTTTTTCTTCGATGAGGCCATGAATTCTGGACTGGGCGGGTGTTTCCCTTCCTTGGTCTGCTCATCTCGAAACAATTTGACAATTTCCTTTCCTGCTACCGCCCCTTTTTCTTTGGACTCTTGAATGTTTTTCCACTGCTCGGGGGTAAAATTGGTAGAGTTTTCTATATCAGCTGCGAGCTGCTCTTCGGTGATTCCCAGTCTCTGGCTGATTCTTTTGGCGTGCTCCTTCATGTATTGGTGGAGCTCCTGCATCATGCGGAAAGCTGCCGCTTTGGATTCCTCATCTCCGAAAGCAAGCTCATTTTTCAAGTGTCCAAGAAACTCCATGGATTTTTGAAAGAGCTCCTGATCATTGCCCTTCCCCTCCATTGACTGCTGGTACATAAAGATAAGCCTGGAGAACTCTTCTTGGATCATGATTTCATCCATTGGGATTTTTTCGATTTTGTCGCGCCGTGAGGGGGTTTACCTGCCTTTTCTCCCTGAGAGGGAGAAGCGCCCTGGCCTGCGATGGTTTTAGCTAGATCGTGGCCAGCTGTCGCAATCTTCTGTCTAGACTCTTGAATGGCTTTCCATTGATCTGGAGTGAAATTAGAGGGGTTTTCGGCGTAAGAGAGGAGCTGATCTTCGGACAGACCTGATTTTTCTGTGATTTGCTTTGTGGCTTGCATCATCCGGGTGTACAAATCACCCATCATCTTGATCGCCTCTTGCCTTTCTTCGGAAGAGCCGCTTTGAATCTGCTTTTGCAGATGCTGGAAAAATTCTAGGGAGCGGCTGAAGACCTCTTCTAGGTTGGAAAGCTTTCCTTCTGCTCCATCATTAAATAGCGTGAGCAGTTGATCAAATTCGTCTTTTAGCATGGTCGCTCCTAAGGACGAGGCCTTAATTTGATATCGTCGTATAGGTTTATTATACACAAGTTCTGCATTTTTAGTTCATTAATTGCCTATATTTTGTCATGGACAGTATTTTTTTGAATTGCTTTTTACACATTAAACAGTTAAACCTTTGGTTGAGATAGGAAGAATCTTGTAGGTGCTTGGTAGGCTATGCTCGAATCGCTTTTGAAAACGCTTTCTGAAGAGCTGGAACTAGACCAGATCCCTCACAAGGAAGAAAACAATACCTACCAGCTGGCGCTCAATCCCCAAATGACCGTCAGGATGCAGGAGTTGGACCCAGGGGTAGCATTTTTGGGAACGATTGGAACATGTCCTGTTGAGAAAAGAGAGGCTTTGTTTACTTTCTTGATGAAGGCCAATTTTTTAGGCCAGGGAACCGGGAAAGGAACTATTGCGCTCGATGAAAACGAGAACTTCTTGACTCTCTCCTCCGTTATCCCTTATGACATGAATTATAAAGCGTTCAAGGATGCATTGGAAGAATTCACAAATTATCTCGACTATTGGAAAGAAGCACTCATCCTCTATAAGAAAGAAGAAAGGAACTAGAATCAATGGCTGGCTATCTCATCGCTGAAGAAGGACCTCTTGCCGGACTTATCGTCCGTTTTGAAGAGGGTGAGGAATGGATTTTAGGCAGGGACCCCGATGAGGTGACCATTGTTTTGGAAGACCCCATGGTCTCGCGCAAGCATGTGATCTGTCGGCTAACCGCTGAAGGCTACATCCTTGAAAACCTAAGCTCAGTCAATCCCGTCACGCAAAATGGCAAGGTGATCACAGAGCCTGTACTGCTGCGCGAATCTGACATTTTGCAGATCGGCAGCACCTTCTTCCGCTTTTCGGAAAAGACACCTTCCCTGGGTGAGCCATCGGAAGAGATCTTACCTCCCCATGGAGCAGAAGTGATCGAGGAAAAGGAAGACCTCTCTTCTGTCAACGTGCAAACAACCGACGAGGTGCGCTGGTTTCTAAAAGTGATTTCAGGGCCCAATAGCGGAGCGGAGTTTGCCGTCCAGAGAGGCTCAACCTACATTCTTGGAAAAGATCCCAACCTCTGCGATATCGTATTCCAGGACTTAAGCGTTTCAAGACAGCATGCCAGGCTGATTGTCGATAATGACAATGCCGTTTTCATCGAAGACCTCGGCAGCCGCAATGGAGTGCTCGTCAACGGAGAACCCGTCACAGACAAGCATCCCGTATCATCGCAAGATCTCGTCGCCCTAGGAACAACCTCATTCCTCATGCTCGACAGAGAACAGATCCATGAAACCATCGTCTCTCCTCCTTATATCCAACCTGCCAAAGAAGAGGAGCTGTTTTCTGAAACTTCTGCAGCTGTAACAGAAGCCGCCGCTTTGGAAAAAAAGGATTGGCGCGAGATGGTCATCCCCAAAAAACACCTGATTTTCGCAGGTATTTTTGCTCTTGCGATCATCGGTGGCCTTGCCAGCATGCTCGCGCTATTTCGCACAAGCACCATTGAAGTCACCATGCCCGATGAAACCCAGACCATTCGCTCGGCGATTGCTGGATTTGATGAGGTGCAATTCTCCTACAACCCTTCAAATGGAAAAATCTTTCTCGTCGGCCACGTTCTTACCCCTGTCGACAAGCAAGAGCTGCTCTATAAAGTCAATAACCTCCCCTTCGTCAAAATCGTCGAGGACAACGTCGTCGTCGATGAATTTGTGTGGGACAACACCAATGCCCTTTTGATGACCAATCCGAATTGGGTCGGTGTTTCCGTCTACTCGCCAACTCCAGGAAAATTCATTGTCAGAGGCTATCTGCAAACGCTGGATCAGATGACAGCGCTTACAGATTATCTCAACCGCAACTTCCCCTACCTGGACAAGCTCGAAAATCAAGTGGTCATTGAGACGAATTTAGAAGCGCAGATCCAGAGCATACTCATCGCAAAAGGGTTTAGCGGTGTGACTGTTCAGCTCAGCGATGGCGAAATTGTTCTTGCAGGCAGGGTCGATCAAAAACACTCTCATACGTTTGCCGAAATGGTCGATCAAATGAAAGGCTTAAAAGGTGTGAGAATGGTCAAAAACTTCGTCGTCTACACCACTGCCGACACTTCCCGCATTGATATTTCTGGGCAGTACAAGATCTCCGGTTATTCGAAAAAAGATGACCATAATATGTTTGTCGTGATCAATGGAAAAATACTTGCTATCGGCGATGCTATCGACGGAATGATGATCACGGGAATTCTCCCAAATATGGTATTGCTTGAAAAAGATGGATTAAAATTTAGAATTAACTACAATCTGCAATAACTACTAGATCTACCAAGAGAGAGGCGTATGTACGGGTTAGAAAAAAAGGATAAGGCACTTTTTGAGTTCGACCTCGAAAAAGACTTAAAGAGCAACCCTTCAAAAATAAAAGAACTGCTCAAAACTATCGAAGAGCGGATTCAAAAAATCAAGACGTCATTAAGGGGAGGCGCAAGCTCTGAAGGTTTTGATCAACTCGGTGTTCTGCTCAACGGTTATGCAGCTTTACAAAAAGTATTAACAAGAATTGCGAATAAGAAATAGATAAGGAAGGAGAATTTCAATGTCTGAATCCCAATGGTGCACAATAAGCTTTAGCACCTTGATCAAACAATACCAAAAACTGCAGAGCCAAGTCGTCTCTCAAGTGCGCGCTGTCGCCAGTAGGGTTTCTTCCGCAACGCCTGGTAAATTCCTGTTACTGCAGTTCTCAATGAGCCAAGTAACCCAAATTGGAGAATCGGTCTCTAACTTGATCTCGCAGGTGCAGCAGTGCATCATGAACATGGTACGAAATCAAAAAGGTTAACGCGTAAACTAAGGTGGCTAAATGGCACAGCTTCAAGAATACAAAGACCACTTCATCTTAATGGCTGAAGCAGGTTTTATCGCAATCAACCAAGGGGATGAAGATGCTGCTGTCAAGCTCTTCAAAGCAACCGAGTTGCTCAACCCTGAAACCACATTGCCAAAAATCGGCATGGGGTATTTGCATCTTTGCAAACTGGAGCTGAAACAAGCCGCTAAAGTTTTCGAAGAAATTATAAAAAAAGATCCTAAGAATGAGATGGCCATGACATTTCTGGGACTAACCCTCGCTCTCAATCCAGCAGAATGCGCAAAAGGAGAAAAGGTCCTCGAAGAATCTATTGCAGCCGCGCAAGACCCGATGATCAAAAATCTCGCTAAAAGCTCTCTGGAATTTGTGGAGAAATTTGTCAAGAAGGCGCCTTCTCCTTCTCAAGTCGGACCTTCGGTCAAGAAAGAAGAAAAGAAAAAGAAGAAGTAATTCAAGGCGGGTTTCTTCCCGCCTTTTTTTCTACAGCTCAAATTCAAAGATCGATGGGCTTCCTTCGGAGGGCCCAATAATTCTGGCCATAATGGAACTTCAATTGGGTTCCCTTTTTAATGGGATCTGCCGCTAAAAATATCAAATGGTAAAACCCCTCATAAAAGACATGCTCGGGCTTCACATTGGGCTGATCGCTATGATTCAAAAAGCGCGTCAAATGACCGCTTGTTCCATCGATGACATAGCTTCTGCCAATAGAATCCGGCACTGGATACTCGTAACAGTAGTTGTTTAAAGGCTCAAAATAGAGCCGGTCATTTTTACGCACAAGGCCCGTGTACTCTCCCACATAGGAGCCAGGCTCCAGGTCCTCTTCAGCAAATAGTCCATACCCCACTTTCTCATCGACCCATCGAATCGATACAAGGGAGAGATAGGATGCCTGTATCTTATCCCTAAACCGCTCTCCCAGCTCTAGGGCTCGCGCGCAGACAGCATTCTTTTTCAGCTTTTCAAGCCCTCTTTGGAGAATCTCTTCTTTCTCAGCAGCGCTTTCAAATGTATTTTGGGGTGAAAATTGAAACTTGAGACGCTCTTCTAGCTCAAGGATGGTGTATAGGTGCCCGTCACAGGGGAAAAGTTTTATCATACGAGGAATTTTAAGATTGCTTTGCGTTAGAAACTTTCTCCCTCAACACATAGGGATCTAAATCTATCTCGTCTCCCCAAGCTAATGTGTGGGTCTTTGGGTCTACGTATACCTGATTGAAAAAGTCAGCTGATTCCCAAGCTTCAAAAACGCCTTGGCCGACCAAATCGCTTAAGTCGACCTCGCCCTCTAGCCCGTCATCAAAACGTATCCATACGCGATAACTGGGTTTGGGCTTACAAGCAACTATCTTAGCTCTTCTAAATTCCATACCTCTACATTAGCTGAGGAGAACGAAATCATTATAGTCAGATTTTTTAATATTTCTCAATTAAAAGTTAAGGCTCTGCTTATCTTACAACTCCTATATTCCCCCATTTGACCACAAACTTGAAAGTGTGGTATCTTTGAAGTAAGGTCCCCCGCACTGTATAGGTGCTTAGGCCTCCCCATACAACAACATATCAGAGAGCACCCCATGGCAAAAGAGATCCTCGGCGGCATTGAAGATCCAGGCAGAATTTTCCCTACGCAATCAGCAACAGGGGGAGCAAAAGAAGGTCTATCGTCGCCCACTCAGTCTTTTGCTTCATTCATGAATAAACCTGCGGCCTCCCCCATGGAAACCGCTGGAAAATCTTCGATTATTTCTCCATTTGGCCTCATGCAGGGACAGGCGCCAGCAGCAGCGATGCCAACGATGGACACCCTGATGGCGCAAGTCAACAGCGTGAACAGCACAATCGGCGACATCAACTCGCAGATGAACACCCCCAATCTCAAGCTGAAAGCTTCCACAAAATACCTGGTCAAGAGCAAGCTTAATGAAGCCAATGACAACCTGCGCTCGTTTAATACCAAAATCGGCGCTGAAGTGCCCGGAGCACCCGATCCCGGCAAGTTTCATGGGCCGCTTGGCAAATTCTTTGCCTACCTCACCGATGGCCAAGCGCAAATGGAGCAAGCAAAACAGCAACTGCAGAACCTCAAAGACAAAGGGACGAATATCTCCCCTACTGACTTCTTATTGATTCAGACTAAAATGAATAAGGCCCAGCAGCTCCTCGAATTTACTTCGGTGCTTCTCTCGAACGCTGTTTCCGATATCAAGCAGCTGATGCAAGTACAATTTTAACACCGGATAAAAAACCATGGATATGATCATCTTCGTCGCCCTCACCGGAGAAAGCACACCACCACCTTCTAAAACGAAGTAGGACCATGGAACAACCTCCTGATTTTGAAAAACTCATCTCCCACATCGACGAGCTAGAGCTCACCACAGTCCACGGCCGCATCACCGAGGTCGTGGGCATGCTGATCAAAGCTGTCGTCCCCCAGGTAAAAATGGGAGAGGTCGTCATGATCAAGCGCGATGGCGAGCCCCTCATGGCAGAAGTTGTGGGCTTTACTCGCGATGAAGTTTACCTTTCCCCTCTAGGTGAGATGTCCGGTGTTGGAACTTCTTCTGAAGTGATTCCTCTGCGGATGTCCATGCACATCAAAGTGGGACCGGGATTGCTTGGCAGAGTTCTCGATGGCCTCGGCAGACCCTTGGACGCAGAAACAAAAGGGCCTCTTGTCGCTGAAGAGACTTATCCCGTCATCGGCCCTCCCCCTGATCCTCTCAAACGCAAAATGATCGAAGAGCCGATCTCTGTAGGAGTTCGGTGCATCGACGGTGTGCTTACATGCGGCAAAGGCCAGCGTATGGGTATTTTTGCTGCAGCAGGCGGCGGTAAGTCGACCCTGCTGGGCATGATCGCCCGCAACGCTAAAGCAGACGTCAACGTCATCTCTCTCATCGGCGAGCGTGGAAGAGAAGTGCGCGAGTTCCTGGAAAATGACTTAGGGACAGAAGGGATGGCTCGCTCTGTCATCATCGTTTCTACTTCCGATCAAGCTGCGCAGCTTAGGATCAATGCCGCCTATGTCGGTACAGCCATAGCGGAATATTTCCGCGAGCAGGGAAAAACCGTCATTCTCATGATGGACTCTGTCACCCGTTTCGCTAGAGCCTTAAGGGAA
>JAHFTO010000037.1 GCA_023269355.1 Chlamydiota bacterium
GGAAGCGGCGAACACTCTGATCCGCCATAACAAAAGCCGCTATAAGAAAAATCTATGGAGCGACAAGGGAGAAGGGCAAAAAATCGGTCTTTACATCTCTGAAAATGACCACGCCGAAGCAGATTTTGTCGTCAAACAACTCTACAAGCTGCATCATGAAAAAGGGGTTCCTTTAAGCCAGTGCGTGATTTTCTACCGGACAAATTTCCAATCCCGCATTTTTGAAGACCACTTACTCAAAGAAAAGATTCCCTATATCATCATCGGCGGAGTCTCTTTTTATCAGCGAAAAGAAATTAAAGACATCCTTGCCTGGCTCAGAATTATTCTAGCGGGGACAGATTTCCTTGCTTTTTCCCGCACCATTAACCTCCCCAAGCGGGGTCTTGGCGAAGCGACACTAGAAAAGCTACGCGATTTTGCCTCGTCCCATCAAATGAATATCTTTGATGCCTGTATCCAAATCGCTGAAGGCAGCACTTCTTTTAAACTCTCTGAGCGCCAATTTGGCGGGATCAAGGAATACGTCCAAATCATCCTTGACTTAAGAGAAATGGTCAAACTCGGCCGGCCTCTGCACGAGATCATCACTCAAGTGATGGAGAGAACCCGCTACTTCACTGTCTTGCGCGAGGATCCGGAGAGCTACGAAGAAAGAAGGGGCAACATCGAGGAACTTGTCACCAAGGCCGCTGGTTGGGAAAGCGAAGTGCAGCACCCTACTCTGGCCGCATTTTTGGAAGAATTAACCCTCAAATCAAGCGCGGATGAAAAAGACATGTCTCAAGACCACGTGCGGATGATGACGCTGCATAATGGGAAAGGTCTTGAATTCACGGCCGTTTTTCTTGTCGGAATGGAAGAAGAGCTATTTCCCCATATGAATGCACTAGAGAGCAATGATGCTCTTGAAGAGGAGAGGCGATTATGCTACGTCGGCATGACGAGGGCTAAAGAATTTCTTTTCCTGTCCGCTTCCCGCTACCGCTATCTTTGGGGGATGCCCCGCATGATGCGCCCCAGTCGATTTCTCGAAGAGATTCCAGAATCCTTTCTGCAACCCCATCACTTTGCGTCGCAGCAACGAAGAAGAGAAGAGATTACGTATGACGTAGAAGAGAATGCCTTTGAGGTAGGCAGTA
Organism: Chlamydiota bacterium; assembly: GCA_023269355.1. Classification (GTDB taxonomy): domain Bacteria; phylum Chlamydiota; class Chlamydiia; order Chlamydiales; family Rhabdochlamydiaceae; genus CAJCIW01. Next base: position 1,143 of record JAHFTO010000037.1, read on the forward strand.
GCGTGTACCATAAAGATTTCGGCACTGGAATTGTGCAAAAAATCTACAACACGTCTCTCGGCCTCACCTACGACGTCTTTTTCCCTCAGGCAAATACGACGCGCTCGCTCGTCGCAAAATTTGCAAAGCTTACGCGCTCTGAATAAGCTGAAAACGCTGAAGGACTTTTTCTACGGAAATCCATTTTTTCCAATGCTTATCCCTTAAGCGAAGACCTTTGATATTGGGAATCCAAGAAGCGGGGGTGATTACTTCTCCTCGAGCCCATGCGGGACGCCAAAATTTAGAAGACTGCGCACTCCGACAAATCGTAATCGTGGGCAATCCAAGGCATGATGCGAGATGACCAATTCCTGAATCGTTTCCAATCATAAACCCTGATTCTGCGATATAAGCAGCCATCTCCTCAAGGTTTTGAAATAAGGGTGCTTCTACCCCCTTCAAATTCCAACCTTTGCGCTCTTCCTCTGTCAAAATCATAGAGGGGATATATCCTTGTGCTTTCAATTGAGTGGAAAGTTGGACGTATTTCTCTTTGGGCCAGTTCTTTCCTTCGCGAGAGCTCATAGGATGGATCACCACGCGCCTCGCAAAACGCTTCTGAGCCACTTTTTCAGGAGCACAAACCCCATTGGATTTTGTGACGACGGTAAACTTCAAGAGGTCTTTGCAATAGGTAAAGAGATTGTCAACGAAGGGACGAGAGCCATTAAAGCGTCCTTCTTCCCAATAGGGATAATCGCGGTTAGGCGTAGCAATCGGATTAAGGACCGTTGTTTTTTCAGGATAATGCGTTTTACAATGCTGAAGAATGGCCTGCATCCAGGGTGTTTTCTCTAAAATGATATAAAACTTGTCAAATTGCTTGAACGCCGATTCCAGTTCTTCAGAAGAGGGGAAGGGATAAAGAGGTAAATGAGGAAACCACGCTTGAAGAGACCCCAGAAAGGGATGAAAAGTAGCAGTTTGTGCCCCATTAAGATGAAGGTTGTTGGATAGCACAAGGGCAATCAGCCCATCTCCCAGCCCTAAGCAGCTAAAAACCGCACATTTCTTCATCTCTTTTCCTATTAAGTAAGCGACGTTCTTTATAAATGACACCGAAATGTAAATCAAGCTTCTCAACTCCTGTAAAGCTGCTTTACATTCTTCAGTTTGATAAATAAAGTAGACAAATTATAATGCTAAGTTTATTTATTGAATTATTACAAACACATAAACACATGAACACACTTTCATTAACTCAAAATAACAACACATCTTTAAATCAACAACAGCAGCTGCTTGTTAATTTAGCGATGAAACAAGCGTTCCACGTCATGCAACTGCCGCTTCTTGAGCTCTCGGAATGGCTAAAGAGTGAAATCGAAAGCAACCCAGTCCTTGATATCGATCTTTCCCAAGAACCTTTTAAAAGAAGCCTGGAAGAACCTACTCCCTCAAGACACACACACCGAAATAAATCCCAGGAAAACTTGGCAAAAAAGCAAAAAGAGCATCAAGAGAGCCTCTTAACAGCCTCGATTTCCCTCTACGAGCACTTGATGAATCAGGCCCCACTCATCTTGGAAGAAAGAGGCGATCTTAATCTGGCTGAACTCATCATTGGTCATCTGAATGAGAAGGGATTCCTAGATACCCCGCTTCAGGAAGTTTCTCCCTCAACTCCGCTTGAAAAACTTCAAAAGATCTTAGAGACCATCCAGACATTTGATCCTCCAGGGATTGGCGCGAAAAATCTGCAGGAATGCCTGCTTTTACAACTCAAATTAAAGGGCAAAGAAACCTCTCAAGCAGCTCTTGTGGTTGCAGAGCATTTTGAAGATCTTCTCCACAATCGCCTGCCTCTTATCTCGCAAAAACTTCATATTCCTATTCAGCAACTTGTGCAGATTGTGGAAAAAGAAATCTCTCCCTTAGATTTAAATCCTGGCTTTCTCTTTTCCTCTTATCCCGCCGCAGTCATCATTCCCGACATTATTCTATTGTCTATAGAAGATAAATGGGAAATCCAGGTCAATACCTCCTTCCTTCCCAAATTTCAGGTAGCGCCGATCTATTTGCAGTCTCTCAAAGACCACTGCTTAGAAAATGAGGAATACTATTATCTGAGACGCCAGATTGCAGGGGGAAGATGGCTGAAAAGAATTGTGCACAAAAGAAATCATACTCTATCTGAAATAGGAGCCTTGCTCCTCAAAAAACAAAGGGGCTTTTTTAATTCAGAAACGGGAACTTTAGTTCCCTTGACCATGAAAGAGGCTGCAGAAGAACTTGGCCTTAACGAGTCGACAGTGGCAAGAGCCGTGGCAAATAAATATCTTGCCTGCCCACTAGGAATGTTTTCACTTAAAGCCTTTTTCAAGCAGGGCATGCAAAAAAGAAATGGAGAAAAAATATCCAACCGCAGTCTTCGCCAGATGCTTGCGAACACGATCGAACAAGAAGACAAAAGCAATCCACTCTCAGACAAGCAGCTGGCAACGCACTTCAGAAAGCTCGGCGTCCCTTGCGCAAGAAGAACAATCGCCAAATACCGCAGCTCTTTAAAAATTTCGCCCGCTTGCAAGCGCAAAAGATGGGGCTAAGAGGCTTTCACGGTCTTAAAAAGTACGCTAGATAAATCTGCTTCCATCTCAGGCTCTTTTCCTTCTGATCGCTTGCAAAGGCACAAATTTCCTGCGGGCTGCTCTTAGCAAACAACTCGATTTCTTTATCAGTCAGTCTTAATAGAACGCTGAGCGGTTTGAGCTTACTGCTTGTCGTTTTTTTGAGATTTAAGAGCGCAGAAGCAAAAACTCTCTGTGAGCGGATCAGCCGCATCATTCCAAAGCCAATGAGAAGAAGCGGGAGCAAAAGGATACTTTCCTCAAAAAACTGGATATCAAAAACAATCTCTGCTGAGTAGATTACCCAAGATATCACCGTCCCTACGAAAAACCCCTTGGACTCCTTGCTACTTGAAAATAAAGGGCCAAAATACCGCCGAAATTTGTTTTTGGAAGTGCGATAAGCTAAAATTTCTTCAAAACGACTTTCATCGAACATGAGGCGCATCGCATGGACCATTTCATGCGCCAGCACCTCTTCTTTGGGATATAATCGGGAAAGACGCGTATTTTTAAACTGGATCTGGCAGCTGCGGCAACCCCCTGGCTTTTCTTCAATCCAAGTAGCCGCTCCTTCCCATGGAAAAAGACCCTTAGATTGCTCAATTGTCTCAATCCAATCGGGAATTGAATCGAATATGCTTTCAATAAGAGCGGGCGGTTCTATCCGACAATTTTGCTCTGCTTCTGCCCGTTGAAAAAAACTGCTCTCTGATTCCCCAGGACCAAAAAAGATGCCTCTTTTGTTCAACTGAAATAATTTACTGTCTATTTCATGCACTTGAACCTATTCCGCTAAAATTTTTCGTCGATTTTCGGGATTATTTTGGTCCCTTTTCGATTCTTTTGCTGGGGGTTATATCAACATGCGTATATTACCCCCAGCAAAAGAATCAAAAATGGACTCAAAAGAACCAGAAAATCGGCAGAAACTTTTTAGCGGGATAGGTTCTTGAGGAAATTTCTTTTGATGAGGAAATAAAAGCCAATCAATCCCAAGAGATTGAATGCTGATAATACTCCAATGATGAGCATCATCTTATTACTTTTTTTGGTGATGATCATCAAACGCTCCCGGACCATCTTCTCGAAGGCAGGCTCGACATGATGCCAGGAACCTGAGTACTGATGACGCGCAAAAATAGCGAGCTCATCTTTAGGAGCGTCAAAATAATAGGCGGGGAAAACGATATCGCGATTGCCCTCTTGATTTTCAACTTGCTTGATGGATTCACCAAATAGCCAGAAAGTGCGGTGAAGCACGCGATTAAGCATTTCATCGCGATCGGTTCCTGGATAGTCACCCTCAATCTGATCCCATTTTTCAACAAGCATATCCATGCAGCGCTTCAAAATCGGATGTCCTTGTTTGACGCCGATAACATTATTTGTCGTATAAACACAGGAAGGGAGACTGCTTGTGTAAGGCATATCGATACCGCAATAAAAATCATATGCTTTATTGAGAACATCAAAAGATTTAAAGCATTTTACATCGTGATCTACGTAAATCCCTCCTTCCTGATATAAAATTTCATAGCGAAGTAGGTCGGATTTTTCTCCATAATTATCCGATTTGGAAAAACAATCTTGCAGCTTTAAGAAATTCAAATCCTGAACCATTCGAACCTCGATCCCTGGAATAGGGGAGGGACGCTGCCTATCCGTCCAAAAATAAAATGTGTAACCTGGATTCTTGGCGACCCATGTGCGCACATTTTCCACAGATTCCCTAGGAAAAGCACGAGGACCGATCCAGACGAAATGAATAATTCTAGGGATGCGCACAGTTTCGTTTTGAACTTCTACAAGATGTTTTTGTGATTCGTAGATGCGTTTAAAGAGGTTCAAATGCTCGATATCTTCTTTTGTTTGAATATATTCCCATGCAGGAAGATCCTTGCCTGTCAAACTTTCAAAGTCATCAGACGTGGGACGTTGAACAATTCTTTTCTTATTACAAGAAAAAAATAAAACTGAAATACAGCCAACAAGAAAAAGTAAAACTATATATTTACGTTTCATTATTTTTTTCCTGACGTTTAAGAATTAATCTTCCGGCACCGATCACAGCAATTAGCCCTCCAATAGCCAACCAATAACTCCAATTGCTCCCTTGGGAATCTTCCCATTTTTCATACCAACTGCCCCTATGCTGGTGAATAGCATAAAGGGCGTTTTTTTTATTGGGGAGACTAAAATAATCTGGAGGAAAAACAACATCTTTCCGCCCGGCTCTGGCATAAGACTGCTTAACCCCAACTGAAAGGGAATTAAAAGCCCGTTGCTGCACTCGATTGTAAATGGAAGAGGAGTCTTCACCAGGATGTTCCGTTTCCAAGCGATCCCATTCATCGATTAACCACTTTTTCGCTGATTTTAAAATGGGGTGCTGAGGAGTAGATGCAAGGAGATGCGGCGAAGGATTGACAGAAGAAGTTAACGTTGTTGGACCCAGTACTTCCATTCCGCAGAAAAAATCGTGAGCGACTTGAAGCTCCTCAATAGACTTAAGACAGACCAAATCATGATCCACATAAATACCCCCTTCACGCAAAAGAATGGCGTAACGCAAAATTTGCGAGCGTTCCCCAAAATTATGAGAGCGCAAATAATTTTCTTTCAGCTCATCGAGCGGAAACAGATCCAGGGACCGAATTTCCATTCGATCGTCTGGCGCAGCATGCCCAATATCTGTCCAAAACTTAACCCTCCATCCAGGATGCTGATCGATCCATCCTTTGACATTTTCGATGGAAGACTTAGGAAATTTTTGGGATCCCAGCCAAATAAAATGCATGATTTTGGGGATTTCTCCGGAAGGCTTTTCCCGTTTTTGAGCCATATCAAACAGCGCAGAAAAAAGCCCAAGGCGTCGATTATCCTCGGGTGTTTGTAAATATTTTAGACCTTCGACATCTTTCTGAACATGCTCTTTAAAATCGGAGGCGCCAAGAGAACATTGAAGGATGCATACGACAAGTAAAAGTTTCCAATTGGACATCATACCCCAGATTTTTTGTACTAGACCTCCTTCAGAACCTAAGTTATGAAAGAGGTCTGTCGTTTCAAACAGCGTAAAACCTACTTACTTTGACGTCAAGCTATGGTCTCTGGAAGCGTTAAAACTTTTATTTTCTTGATTTTCAGATGGATAAACAATAATCTCACCAATTTTACCAGTTTTGTGACTTCAGAACAAAGTATAGGTTTTATCGATGGCGAAAGCGCTCATTATCGTCGAGTCTCCAGCAAAGATTAAGACGTTAAGAAAATTTTTGGGCCCTAATTATCTCTTTGAATCATCCATCGGGCATGTCCGCGATCTGCCGCAAAAAGGCTTTGGAATCGATGTTGAAAACGATTTTGAACCCGAATACGCTATTCTGCCCGATAAAAAAGAAGTCATCGATCGTCTTAAAAAAGCGGCAAAACTTGTCGATGTTGTCTATCTTGCTCCTGACCCCGATAGAGAAGGAGAAGCGATTGCATGGCACATTAACTCCATCCTTCCCAAAGGAACGAAATCTAAACGCGTCACTTTTAACTCGATCACAAAGGATGCTGTTTTAGAAGCTCTAAGCCATCCCCGAAGCATCGATCAAGCGCTAGTCGACGCCCAGCAAGCAAGACGCCTTTTGGACCGAATCGTCGGCTATAAAATTTCTCCGCTTCTTACTCGTAGAGTACAAGGCGCTCGTGATGGCGGCCTCTCAGCAGGTAGAGTTCAATCTGTTGCCCTAAAGCTGGTTGTCGATAGAGAAAGAGAAATCCTTGCCTTTGTCCCTGTCGAATATTGGAATATTCAATCCCTATTACAAACTAAAAAGAATGAATCGCATTTACAGGCCTTTCTCTATTCAGTGAATGGAAAAAGGGTCGAGAAAGAAGCCGTTCCAGGCAAAGATGTTTTCCTCATTTCCGATGAAAAGACAGCCCTCAGCATAGTTTCCAAGCTTCAAGCAGCGACGTATAAAGTTGAAAGTGTTGAGAAAAAAGAGAAGAAAAGGAACCCCGTCGCCCCATTCATCACCTCCACGCTTCAACAAGAAGCGAGTCGACACTACGGTTTTTCTGCCTCGAGAACGATGAATATCGCCCAGGGCCTTTATGAAGGGATCGATATGGGCAATGAAGGCGCAGAAGGTTTGATCACCTACATGCGTACCGACTCTGTGCGCCTGGCCCCTGAATCCATCGATGCCGCCCGTAAATTTATCGAAAAAACGTATGGAAAGCAGTACCTGCCTCCTGAAGGACGCCAATACAGCACTAAAAAAAGCGCACAGGATGCTCACGAAGCGATTCGTCCAACCAATCTCGCTCATTCTCCTGAACAAATCAGATCCTATCTTACGGTCGATCAGTTTAAGTTGTACCAATTGGTCTGGCGACGCTATCTCGCCTCTCAGATGAATCCTGCGATTTACGACACCGTCTCGTGCGACATTGCAACCGACAAAGACATTATGCTCCGCGCTACTGGATCAACAATTAAATTCCCTGGATTTCTCGCTGTCTACGAAGAAAAACACGACAAAGATAAAGAAGGTGAGGAAAAGGAAAAAGAAGATGGAGATAAAATTCTTCCACCCTTAGTAGAAGGGCAGCCCCTTTTGCTTCTTGAAGTGCAATCCCAACAAGCATTTACTCGTCCTCCTCCACGCTTTACGGAAGCCTCTCTTGTTAAAGAATTGGAAAAATCAGGGATCGGCCGCCCATCGACCTATGCGACGATCATGAATAAGATTCAAAGCCGCGATTACACCACAAAAGAAAAAGGAACGCTAAAGCCAACCGAACTTGGGACCGTCATCGCCAAAATGCTCGAAGACAACTTTGCCATGATCATGGACATTGGCTTTACAGCTGCTATGGAAGACGAGCTCGAGCACATTGCTGAAAATCAGGTAGAGTGGAAGAGTGTGATCCGAGATTTTTGGGACAAATTTATCCCCCTTGTCAAATCCGCAGAAAAAGAAGCGCATGTTCCCCGCGTTGAAACCGATCTCAAATGTCCCGATTGCGGCAAACCTCTGCTTAAAATTTGGTCTCGCAAAAAATATTTTTACGGCTGCTCCGACTATCCAACCTGCAAATATACAGCTCCGCTGGAATCCCTCACTTTTAACAAAGAAGACTACGACCCCTCGTTCGACTGGGATCAGAACTGTCCTAAATGCGGCAGTCCCATGAAAATGCGTTTTGGCAAATTTGGAGCCTTTCTTGGCTGCACCAAATATCCCGAGTGCAAAGGAATCGTCAATATTCCGAAAAGAGATGAGATCCCTGCTAAAGATATGCCTACCTGCCCAGCTCATGGTTGTGATGGCAAGATGGTTCAAAGGCGCTCTCGCTTCGGTAAGCCCTTTTTCTCCTGCTCAAACTTCCCCGATTGCGATGTGATTGTGAACAATCTCGACGATCTCGATGAAAAGTATCAAGACCATCCAAAAACGGCTTACGTGAGCAAAAAGAAAGGAAAGTTCGGCGCCAAAAAAGGAGCAAAAGCAAAAGAACCCGCAGAAAAAAAAGCTTCTGCAAAAGGCAAAAAGAAAGCAGCTCCCAAAAAGCAGGCCGCTCATCAGCTTTCCAAAGATCTCGAAGCTGTTGTCGGAGCCTCTGAACTCTCTCGTCCAGAAGTTGTAAAAAAAGTTTGGGACTACATCAAAGAACACAAGCTTCAAGACAAAAAAAATAAACGTCTTATTGTCCCCGATGGCAAACTCGCCAAAGTATTCGGCAGCAAAGAACCTATCGACATGATGAAGCTCGCAGGCATCTTAAGCAAGCATATCGGGTAATTACCCAAAGTGAATCAAAAATTGGTTCCACAGCGGGTGCTTTCAAGCAACCTAGGAACCAAATTTTGAATCAGCTGGGTATAACGCTTAAGTTTTACAATAAAGAGGTGTCTTTTCTCGGAACAGGACCATGGCGAGGTTAATCAGGATAAAGATATAAAATCCCCACACCGCTGCCGTCACCGCTAAACAGCTAATAAGACTAAAGACGAGCCCATGCGAATATCCTTTGATTAAGTCTTTAGATGCAGAAATAAACATTTTTATTTTAACATCAGCGTATCTTAAGGCAAACCCAAAAACCCACCCAAATAGAGCCACACCAAAGAGTCCAAAATTCAAGTAAGACTCTCCAAATAATCCTGGCCTAAGCCCTGGCATGATATCGGAAGAAAAACCTGTTAGTGAGTTCGTGTACATGGAAATGCTCCAGGTTTCTCTAAAGGAACTCCAGCTTCTAGGTATAAATGAGATCAAGCCAGCGAGATAACTCTTCCCATAAAGATATTCTTCATCCCAACAAGAAAGTATCCATGCAAAATCCCTGGTATCAGAAAAGTTATTCCCGTAAAAAAAATTGATGAAAAAAGAAACAAAAGCCTGTTTCACGTCGTAATTGCCCTCTCTAATGTTCGTCAGAGTGACAGCGATGAAAAAAAAGAGAAAAAAAATAAAAGCGATTTTTTTGAGACTGACTCTTCCTTCTTGATAAAATGCCTTTAGCAAAAATAGCCAGACCATCCCTCCCACAAAAATAGACCGCACGCCAGAAAACAGGGAGAGTAAGGACAGAATAAATAATATTGCGATTCCGCTCTTCTCTTTATATTGAACAAAGCGATAGGACGCAAAACAAAATGCAATAGGAATAATGGAGATGGTTGCATTAAATAAGGGCCTAAATTTTGGACTACTTAAGAAAAATCTCCGCCCGTTGAAAAATTCTCCATGTCCAAATTGAATACCTAGGATGATCAATCCCAAAAACACTGTCCCCAAAATCAAAAATAAAAAGGCTTTTTTGCTCTTTATATTCTTTTCAATCATCCGATGAAACGGCTGAGCGCATTGAAAAATGGCTATCAGGGGAAATTTTCCCTTTGTGAAATCATATGTAAATCGTCCTGCCCAAATACATATATATCCTAAAACGCTAATGAGAAATGCTTGATCGACAAAGGGCATAATATTGTCGATCAGCCCATGCGTGAATTTATAATTATAGATCGATGCATTGAAAGGATAAAGGAGCAGGATGGATTGAAAGGCGCCTAAAAAAAGTGTCAAATACCAAATATCTACCTTCCATCCTGTTTTTTTTGCGGATCGATACCAGCTGGTACAAAAATGCAGGATGAGCAACAAGTCAAGCACCCCAAGGATAGGGGTAAACCGCATAGCTTGATAGAAAAATTCTGCTTTTTCAGTCATGAATAGTGGGATAATCTCATATAATTGCGGAAGCTACTCGACCATAAATATCATCAAATCGAACAATATCATCCTCGCCCACATATTCGCCGACCTGAACTTCAATGAGTTCAATGGGCACTTTTCCTGGATTTTCTAAGCGATGCACTTGGGATTTGGGCACGTAGACACTTTCATTCTCATGAATAAGCTGCTGCTTTTCACCAATGGTGACTTTTGCAGTTCCCTTGACCACAACCCAATGTTCACTGCGATGATAGTGCATCTGAAGGCTTAATCGCTGATTGGGATCCACGACAATGCGTTTGATTTTATATCTTTTGCCTTCCTCTAGTACCGTGAAGTGACCCCAGGGGCGGTGCGTTGTGAGATGCTCAAAAGGCTCTCTTGCATTTCGTTTTTTAAGCTCTTCCACTAAGCTCTTTACCCTTTGGGACTCTCCTTTTTTCCCGATAAATATGGCATCTTCGGTTTCAATGACTAGAAGATCTTCTACTCCGATCGTTGAGATCAACCGCTTATCACCCATAATGAGGCAATTTTTTGTATCGATATCAAGAATGTTGCCCACTTTGACATTTTGATGGGAATCTTTTCCAAGAAGTTCATAAACGCTGTCCCAAGAACCAACATCTGACCAGGAGACATCTAAGGGGATCACCATTGTATTTTTCGTTTGCTCCATTAAAGCGCAATCAATGGAAATATCAGGCATTTCAGAGAATCTAGAGACCATCTCTTTGAAGCTGCCAGTAGATAAGCTAGTAATTTCCGGACAAAAGGCAGCAATATCCTTTAAAAAAGTTTCCATTTGAAAGAGAAAGATCCCCGAATTCCACAAATAGTCTCCTGAAAGAAGATAGGAACGCGCTTTTTCATAATCAGGTTTTTCAACAAATTGCTCCACTTGGCAAACGCCTTCCTCTTTCGTCTCTTTAGATTGGATATATCCATAGCCTGTTTCCGGTTTATTTGGGCGTATGCCAAAAATAACGTGATGGCCTCTTTGGGCTATTTCTTCTCCCTTAGAAACGGCAGCCAAGAAAGTTTTTTCGGGGGCTATGATGTGATCAGAAGAAGAGATGAGAATGGTCTCATGGTTTTTTACTTCGAGAACATCTTGTAGGTATTTTAGAGCGAGGCAAATGGCAGGAGCTGTGTTTTTTTTCTCAGGCTCAACAAGAATATGGATCTCTGAGAGGGGGTCGATTGTGCTCAGTTGGTTTTTCACCAGATGGTAATAATCTTGATTGGTCACTACCACAATATTTCCTGGAGCAATGGAAGGATAAAAACGTTTGACCGTTTTTTGAAGCAAAGATTCCCCGTCGCCAAAGTGCATAAACTGTTTGGGAAATGAATTCCTAGAATAAGGCCAAAGACGGGTTCCGCTACCGCCTGCAAGAATGACGCATTTCATCAAACATCTCCCATTTTTTTGTGACAAATTGCTTAAACTCGTTCATGAACCTCTGCTTGCTAAATCGCTCTGCGCTCTTGCGAATTTCATAAGGATCAAAGGTTTCTTTTTCAAATGCCTGAATCGCAGCAATCAGGCTACTTACCTCTTGCTTTGGGTAAAAGAGTCCCGTTTTGTTTGGAACCACTGTTTCTAAAACAGCCCCTTTGCCAAATGCGATTATGGGAGTGCCCGCTGCTTGGGCTTCAACGACAACAATGCCAAAATCCTCTTCTGCTGCAAAGAGAAAACCTTTGGCCTTGCTCATCAGTTCACGAATTTTTGCATCTGGTTGCCAGCCTAAAATTTCGACGTTATTTTTAGAAAGAGATTTCACTTTTTTCATCTCGGGGCCATCGCCTATAACAACAAGGCGTTGATCGGGAAGATGCGCAAATGCCTCTACAATCAAATCGATGCGCTTATAAGGCACCATGCGCGATACGGCGAGATAATAATTCTCTTTAGCGCTGCAAAAAGGAATCGCCTCCACATCCACAGGGGGATAGATCACTTCAGAATCTCTCCCATACACCTTTTTAATTCTACTGGCGATGTAGTGAGAGATCGAAGCGAAATGATCCACCCTTTTCAAAGTGGCGATATCCCAATTTCTTAAGTAATGCAAAGCAGCTTTTGCGATCTTTTTTCGAATTCCTGAGACCCCTTCCAAATAGCGATGCGTAAGATCCCAAGCATACCTCATGGGCGTGAGACAATAACATAAATGCAGCTGATCGCAATGCGTCAGCACTCCTTTGGACACAGCGTGAGAAGTAGAAATCACCAAATCGTAGCCGCTCAAATCAAACTGTTCTATTGCCAAGGGGAAAAAAGGGAGATAGTTGCGGTAATGACTTTTGGCGAAGGGAAATTTTTGCAAAAATGAAGTGTGAATTTCCTTGTTTTCAAACGGAGTTCCCATGAGTTGCTTGGGATCGTGCACTAAAGTATGAATGGGAGAAGGATACAACTCCTCGATGGCGCTCAGAGTTTTTTCCCCTCCACCCATGGTTACTAGCCAGTCGTAGACAAGTGCTGTTTTCATGCCAGCGCCGATTTTCCACTTTTAAGTTGAAGGGCTTCCATCGATGTCCATTTTTGGACATGTTCCAAGTCGGAGGCAATCATTGTATGCACCAACTCTTGCAGAGAAGTTTGCGACTGCCATCCCAACTTTTCTTTGGCCTTGCGCGGATCTCCAATCAATAGATCGACTTCAGCAGGTCGAAAGAATTCGGGAGAAACTTCCACAAGCAAACGGTCTGTCGCTCTATCAAAGCCTTTTTCATCAACCCCTTGACCTTCCCATCGGATCGCAATCCCTACTTCAGCAAAAGAGAGTTCGACAAAATCTCTTACAGTCGTCGTCTCGCCTGTTGCAAGGACATAATCTTCTGGAGTGGATTGTTGAAGCATTCTCCACATCCCTTCAACAAAATCTTTTGCATAGCCCCAATCTCTTTTGGCATCGAGATTGCCAAGAATCAACTTTTCTTGAAACCCCAGCTTTATTTTAGAAACAGCCAAAGTAATCTTGCGCGAGACAAACGTCTCGCCTCTTCTTGGACTTTCATGATTAAAAAGGATTCCATTGCAGGCATACATCCCATAGGACTCTCGATAGTTGACAACAGCCCAATAAGCATAAAGTTTTGCAACACCGTATGGAGACCTAGGGTAAAAAGGGGTTGTTTCCGATTGAGGGATCTCTCTCACCTTGCCAAAAAGTTCCGATGTCGAAGCTTGATAAAATCGCGTCTTTGGACAGTGCATTCGAATCGCCTCCAGAAAACGGAGCACGCCAAGCCCATCGATATCCGCTGTATATTCCGGAACATCAAAAGACACTTTCACATGGCTCATGGCGGCCAAATTATATACTTCATCTGGTTGTACAAGCTCTACAATACGTTTGATGCTCGAAGAGTCGCTTAAATCTCCTTCGTGAAGGAAAAACCGCTCGCTGAGCGATGCGTCTTGGACCAGGTGGTCTATTCTGAAAAGATTAGGGGAAGAAGATCTGCGAACAAGTCCATGCAGAACATATCCTTTTTCAAGCAGCAGCTCTGCCAGATAGGAGCCATCTTGTCCTGTAATTCCTGTGATCAATGCTTTTTTCATTTTGATTTTATTACCTCATCGAAAACGGAAAGATAGCCTTCAGCGCTTCTTTCCCATGTAAATTTACCGATCGCTTCTTGTGAGTGTTTGACATCGCTTTCTGTCTTTTGCGGATTTAACAAAATCCTTTCTAATTTTTCTGCGATATCTGCTGGGGATCTAGGATCAAATATTTCTGCGCGCACATCGTGCACCTTGATGTGTTCAAGAAAAGGAGGAATATGAGACATCGCCACAGGAACGCCTCTTGCCCACGCATCAAATCCCGGGCCATTTCCCCCTTCGTAAAGGGATGGGTTTACAACAACGGCAGCACATTGGATTAAGGCATCAATTTGTTCATTGCTTACATATCCCAAGCCATACACATCTTGAGGTGTTTTATTCCTCTCAATTCCAACTGCACAAGCTTTTCCATTCATCCCTTCTGTTCCAGAACCTGTAAATACAAGCGTTACCCCAAATCCTTTCTTATTTAACATCGCTAAAGCGCCGATCAAAGGACCTGCATTTTTATGGCCAACCGTTTGAGTCGGGCAAAGAATATAATTCTTGGGGATGCCCATTTGTTCTACGATGGATCTTGCCTCATCCCATTTCACTTCCGTCACAACACTCATGGGCGCAATAGGAACAACTCTGACTTTATTCGCATATTCGGGATAGAATTTTTCCACCTCTGTCTTCATAAAATCAGTGGAAACGATCGGCGTCGAGCGATCCAGCCACAGGGGCATATGATCATTTAAAAACTTCTCCAAAGGAGCATGCATCGCATTTCCAGAGAAGTAATACTTATAATTAAAGTCATGAAAAATACCCGCCATCGGGCAGGAGAGATTTGGACACTTCAGATGGAATGGCCAAGTAAAAAAAGCAAAATCAAATCCTTTCACAACGCTTTCTAATTCTCTTTTCAAATCTCCTGAAATAGCAAGCGGCAAAAAGGCGTTGATCGCACTCAGTTTGCGCTGCATGAGACTGATCACATGGCGGCTTCCTCGAATCCCAAACACATCCTTGCCGGAGAGTTTAACAGAGCTGAGGTAGGAAGTTTTAATCTCATACGCCTTCAGAACTTGATCGAGATTGTCTCTTTTCATGCCATGCTCATTGGCAAAAAAGGTCACATCCAAATCGGGCCGCACTTTTTTCATCGCAGGAAGTAGAGAGCGCGCAACGCGAACCCCTCCACCAGGATTTAAGATATGGTCGATCACTGCAATTTTCATTTGGGCACTTCCATTTAATGCGACTACTACAGACTCTTAAACTTTAATGCGCCGCTGGAAGAAGTTCAAGGCCTTTGTTTGTAGAGCTCACTCCATAAAGCAATCCAGCAATCCCAAAAAACAAAATGGATCCCTGAGGATTTTCTAGAAAATAGAAATCGCAGCAACCAATCACCAAAAATCCAAAAAAAGTAGAAAAGAGAAATGCTTTTTCCTGAAATGCTTCGTCTGCCATCTTTTTTAAGGCAGCTCGAAGGATCGCCAAAATAAATAAAAGAAAAATACTAACGCCTATAAGGCCCGCTTCAGAAGCAATGAGCAAGTAAATGTTATGCACTTTGGAATGGATGTAATTATGAGGAAAACGGGGCTGTTCATGTTGAGAATAAATCTGAAAGTTATTGTATCCAACCCCAAGTAGAGGGTGCTCTTTAATCATCTTAGCCGCCACTTTCATATAAATAAGGCGTTCACTATCGGCTTCTTGAGATGTTTTGTTGTAATTGATGATGCCCCCACGAGCCTTCAATTGAGGGTACAATACAATCGCTCCGATCAGAGCGCTAAACACAACAGTCCCCGCTAAAATCGCTAAACCTCTTGACCGGCTTTTTTGCTTTAACTGAAGAAAGCACCAGACGAGTGCGGAAAGAAATAGAGCTAAAATAGCTGCTCTGGAAAAGGAGAGGTATAGCGCAAAAAATTGCAATAAAATCATAACCTGCAAAAATAGGCGCTTTAATCTAGTAACCTCTTCAACGCACAAGTAAAATGAAGCCATGATGGAGCAAAAGAGAAATCCTCCCAAGACATTGGGATGAAGAAACGTTCCACAAGCTCGGCACAGTTCTGCTGAATTAAACTGAGGTCCCAGCAATTGAGTTAGAAATCCATTTGGTGCTCCTCGTACATGGAAAAGGAACTTATGAGGATCGATCTCACCAAAAAAACTAAGCCCGACTGCATCTTGAGATACAAATTGGCAAATGCTTATCACACATTGGACAAGCGAAATACTGACAAACACCCACGCCAATCGCTTCACAAACCTTTGAAGATCGATTTTTGTGCGAAGAGAACAGATACAATTAAAAAACAAAAAGACGAGGGAAAATTCAAACAACCTAAAATACTGAAGAGAATACTGTTTAGAAATGGAAAGGCTCGTCGAAAGCAAAAACGTAAAAAACAACAACGTTAAATATTTTGATGGACCTTCCCAAAACAGCTTTCGCAAAGATGTCCTGAGCCAAAAAATGAGAATGCACCCTAGGGCAATAATAAAAAGATCTGAAGTAAACAGATGGATCTTTCGAGAAAAATAAACGGGAAGGGGAAAGTCAGGTAAAGAAAGAGATCGTGAAAACGAATCAAAAAAACCGTGAAACCTTCTCTGAAAAGGGACAAGAAGAAACACGATGAGCATAAGAAGCGGTAGATTCCGGTTTAACAAACGATTCACTCTGGATCCTCCAAAATGCGCAGTTTTTGATAATGATTGAGCAAATCGCGAAAATGAGCTGCATCTTCAAAACGGAGCTCTTTTGCGCTTTTGCGCATCTCGATCTCGCATTCTTTAATCTTCTGCTCTAACTCATCACCCGTCAGATGAGATGTCGTCTCCTCTTCCTCTTCTTTTAGAGTCTCTGCAACTTCACCAAAGGTCTGTGCTAAATCCTGTATCTGTTCTCTGCGCACAGAGCGAGGGATAATTCCATGCTTTGTATTATAGGCTTCTTGCAGCTCTCGTCGCTGCTGAGTGATCTCCAATGTTTTTTGAATGGATTGCGTCTTTTTGTCTGCGTACATGATCACGCGGCCGGATACATTGCGCGCAGCCCTTCCACAGGTCTGAATTAAAGCAGTTTGGCTACGCAAAAATCCTTCTTTATCGGCATCTAAGATACATACAAGGGATACTTCTGGGATATCGAGCCCTTCTCTAAGCAAGTTAATTCCCACTAAGACATCAAAAATCCCACGGCGAAGGTCGTTGATAATCTGGACACGCTCTAAGGTTTCAATGTCGGAATGCAAGTATTTTGCCTTAACCCCGATCTCTGTCAGATATTTGCTCAAATCTTCGGAGAGTTTTTTTGTCAGTGTGGTAACAAGAACTCTGCCGCCTTTTTCTGTTTCTTGGCGGATCTGTTCGAGACAATCATCGACCTGGCCTTCAGCTGGTTTCACCTCGATTTGAGGATCGAGCAGGCCAGTGGGGCGAATGATCTGCTCCACAACATCTCCATGGGCCTCTTGAACTTCCCAAGGACTAGGAGTTGCAGACACATAGATCACTTGATGGATCCGGTTGTAAATCTCTTCAAATTTAAGTGGCCGGTTGTCAAATGCAGAAGGCAGTCTAAAACCAAATTCTACAAGCGATTCCTTACGCGCTCTGTCACCATTATACATCGCATGCATCTGTGGCAATGTCTGATGCGACTCATCGATAAAAAGAAGAAAATCTTTGGGGAAGTAGTCGAGAAGGCAAGGAGGAGGGTCTCCTGCAAAGCGCCGACTAAAATGGCGAGAATAGTTTTCAATCCCTTTGCAAAAACCAATCTGCTTCATCATTTCCAGATCGTAAACTGTCCTTTGATGAATGCGCTGCATCTCAACAAACCGTTTCTGCTCTTCATAAAATGCTACTCTTTCCTTGAGTTCGACTTTGATCGTTTCAATGGCGTTTAAGCGAACTGATTCTGGAGTCACGTGGTGGGAACCGGGATAAATCGTGATCTGCTCTAGTCTTTTGTGGACTCTTCCGGTCAAAGGATCGATTTCGCTGATCCGTTCAATCTCATCGCCGAAGAATTCAACACGATAGGCAAAATTCTCTTCGTAGGCTGGCATGATTTCAAGAATATCGCCGCGCGCGCGAAAAGTGGAGCGCATTAAATCGAAATCGTTACGCTTATAGTGCATCTCCACAAGATGCAAAAGGACGTCATCGCGCCTGCGCTTCTCTCCCACTTTCATCGTGAGTAACATTTGACTGTAATATTCAGGGAGTCCTAAACCGTAGATACAAGAAACCGAAGAGATGATGATAACATCATTTCTTTCGATCAAAGAGCGTGTGGCACTGAGTCTCATCCGATCGATCTGATCGTTGATGGCTAGATCTTTTTCAATATAAGTATCGGTACGCGCAATATAGGCTTCCGGCTGATAGTAATCGTAGTAAGAGACGAAATACTCGACAGCATTATTTGGAAAGAACCCTTTAAATTCCTGATAAAGCTGCGCGGCCAACGTTTTATTGTGAGCAATGATTAAAGCGGGGCGCTTCACTTGCTGAATAATATTGGCCATAGTGAAGGTCTTGCCTGACCCTGTCACCCCAAGAAGGACTTGAGCTTTTTTCCCTGATTGGATCCCTGTTACCAGGGAATCGATAGCCTTGGGCTGATCTCCACAAGGCTGAAATTCTGTTTTTAGCTGGTACACAGAGTTACATTGGTTTTGGGAGATAAGAAGCTCCCATCATAGATGAAAGCTGAACAAATAAGATAAACAGGGCGACCACAAAAACAAAAATGAGAACGGGTTTTCCGCCAGGCATTCGGTAAGATCCTGCGACTTCTTTGCGGTATCTACCGATCCAAACCATGAGAGCGGGAAGTATCCCGAATAGAATCACAGCACAAATACCGCCAGCAAAATTTAAAGCCTTGAAAAAGAGCTGAGGATAAATGACAGAAAAGATCAATGGAGGCAAAAGAGCCAAAAGACATAATCCCAAATTCTCATGCTTTTTGTACTTGATCTTCAATCCATCGGCTAGAAAGTGAACTAGACTCAAAGCTTGCGCCAAAAAGGAAGTGAGGATCGCAAAGAAAGCAAGCCCTTGGGCAAATACGCGAACAGAAGGTGAACCGATGATCGCAGAAATGGCTTGAGAGGCTTCGTGATCTTTGTTCAAACTATCGATCAATCCATTGGCTCCGTTTAAGGGAACAATGCCAAGAACAAGGATTTCCCAAATCAAATAGATCGCAAATGCCAGTAAACTGCCTGACAGAATGGTTAAGCGGACTCTCTTAAGATCCCCTTTCAAATAAGCAGTTAAACTAGGAATCATATTATGAAATCCAAAAGCAATTACAAGCAGTGGCAAGGCAGATGCGGCATAGGCCGAGTCCGTACGTACAAGAAGAGTGGGCTGAATATAAATCACTCCAACGATGATAAGGAGAATAAAACAACCAATTTTTCCGAACATCAGACCGCGATTGCAAAGATCTACTTTGCGCGTCCCTAAGCAAACAATCGACCCGAATAAGACGACGAAAACAAGGCTTCCTAGCCATGACGGGAAGGCCGCATGAAAATTAAACTGAAAAAAACTTTGGCACAGGCTTCCGATTCCTGAGATGTACGCAACGAGCAATGCATAAAATAAGAAGAGGTAGGTCAACCAACAAATCCCCTTTCCCCACTTTCCCAGAGTATGATTTGTCATCGTCAAAAGATTGACTTGGCGGGAAAACCAACCATTGGCCTCAACAAGAAGCAAAGCTGTTGTCGTCATAAACAGCCATGCGAGAAAAAACATCCCCAAAGAAGGGAAAAAACCACATAAACCGGTGACAATAGGCAGACCCAGCATTCCGGCACCAATGCAACTGCCTGCTATCAGCAAGCTTCCGCCAATCACGCTTCCTTTTTTCTC
>JAHFTO010000004.1 GCA_023269355.1 Chlamydiota bacterium
TCTTCCTTAATCCCTGTTTCGTCAGTCAAACGAAATTTTACTTTGAGTGTCACGTTATAGGTAATACCGCGGCGTATGCACTCTTCAGGGGTATATTTCGGCACTCCAAGATTATATGAGAGAAATTCAAGTATTGTTTTCTCGTCGTAAGACTTGATGGGGAATATTTCAGTAAATACCTCTTGCAATCCAACATTCTCGCGTTCGAGCGGAGTTTTATCCAATTGGAGAAACTGGTCATAGGATTTGATCTGAATTTCAATGAGGTTCGGCAGTGCAATAATCTCTTCTCTGCTACGAAAACTCACCCTTTGAGGCGGCCTTTTTAACATCGAAACGGCTCCTAAGCTTATAGCTTTGTTTAAAAAAAAATAAAAATGACGAGCAGAAGCCTCCATTTGAGGCTTCTGCTCGCGATCTTATAAACAATGGGTTCTTAGAGACCTTTTACAGTCACTTTTCCACCAGCAGTTGTGATTTTCTTAGAAATCTCATCTGCTTCAGCTTTACCACAAGTCTCTTTCAAAACTTTAGGAGCGCCGTCGACCATTTCCTTCGCCTCTTTCAGGCCAAGTCCTGTGATCTCACGAACAACCTTAATGACGCTGATTTTCTTGTCATCAGGAGATGCTTCTAAAGTGAGTTTGAACTCTGTAGACTCAGCAGCAGGAGCTGCTGCTGCGCCGCCAGCTGCTGGCGCTACCATCATTGGAGCGGCAGCGGCAGCTTTTACGCCCCACTTGTCTTCAAGAGCAGTTTTTAATTTAGCCATATCGAGAACACTCAATTGGCTTAATGTTTCGACGATAGTATCAATATTTTGTTGGGTAGACACGTTTAACCTCTTTGATTGAATCTTGTTTAAATTTAAGAGTTATTTGGTTGGGATTTATTTTCCAAGCAGTGCATAACGGATGTAAGCAAAGCGTCGATAACCGCAAGCGTTTGCGAGAGCGGCGCCTCGAGCGTACCCAGAAACTGAGCGCGCATTTCATCTTTGCTTGGAAGTTTTGAGATCGTTTCGACATCACTTGCCGAACACAGCGATCCTTCAAATCTTCCGCCGATAACTTCCATAACTTCTTCGTTCTCTTTACAAAACTGGTAAACAACCTTTGTCGTTTGAACGGGATCTTGATTGGCAAAGACAACAGCGATGTGTCCTTGTAGCAGAGCAGGATCTAATTCGACCCCGGCATCTTTTGCCGCTTTCACAAGCACGCGCTTCTTTACAACTTCTAGAGAGCCGCCGGAATTCGCAAGGTTGGTGCGAAATTTTGCGGAGGCATTTGGCTCTAGGCGTTTATAGCTAGCGAGCACGATAGCTTTAGAGTCGGCAATACGGCCTTTGATATCGTCGAGAAGTAATTGCTTTTCCTGTCTCATATCTTACTCTTTAGCTCCTTGAATTTCCGAGATCGTCTGCATATCGATTTTCATGCCAGGACCCATCGTCGATGACACGCTTAGAGCTCTCAAATAGACCCCTTTAGCAGTCGCGGGCTTGGCCTTAACGATAGCAGAAAGAATCGTGACGATATTTTCCTTGAGCTTCTCAGGCTGAAAAGAGAGTTTTCCGGCAGGAACGTTTACACATCCATGCTTATCGGATTTAAATTCAATCTTTCCTGCTTTGACCTCAGCAATAGCTTTGACAACATCGGCTGTCACTGTCCCTGCTTTCGGTGTCGGCATTAAGCCGCGCGGACCGAGAATTTTAGCGAGCTTTCCTAAGTCTCGCATCATATCAGGGGTAGCGATCACCGCATCAAAATCGAGCCAACCCGAATTGATTTTTTCAAAGAATTCTTCGTTGCCAGCAAAATCTGCACCTGCGTCTAACGCCTCTTTAATTTTTTCGCCTTTTGCGAAAACTAGGATGACGACGCGTTTTCCCGTACCATTCGGTAATACTACGGTGCCACGCACGAGCTGCTCAGACTTTTGGACATCGACGCCTGTTTTAAGCGATAGTTCCACCGATTGATCAAACTTAACCGGAGGACATTTTTTCAAAATTTCGATAGCCTCATCAACGGAATACAATTTATTTGCATCCACTAACTTGTCTATCTCCCGAAATCTTTTGCTTCGATGCATTCTGATTTCCTTCTAATAATGGACGGATTTAAAAGGACCGTCCTCACCTTTTTCTTTCCAGATTCCTGAAAAGTTAGCCTTCAATAATATCCACGCCCATAGAACGCGCTGTGCCCATGACGAGCATCATTGCTGCTTCATCCGAAGAAGCGCGCAGATCCTGCATCTTGTTCTTAGCGATCTTCAACACCTGTGACTTTTTAAGTTTCCCAACTTTTTCTCGGTTAGGGACCTTAGAGCCTTTTTCGATATTCAATTCCTTAAGAATCATGCGAGAAACGGGAGGTTGTTTAGTAACAAACGTAAACGATTTGTCCTGATAAACAGTGATCTCTACAGGTAGGATATCGCCCGCTTTATCTTGGGTCTTCGCATTAAATTCTTTGCAGAAACCCATAATGTTGATACCGGCACCGCCAAGCGCTGGTCCAATAGGAGGAGCAGGGTTTGCTTTTCCTGCTGGAATCTGCAGCTTAATAACCTTTACAACTTTCTTTGCCATTTTTAAAATTCCTCAAAATCTACTTTTTTCCCCATTAGAGGCAAAGGGGAGGTTAACTTATAAAATTCTTACGATACTTCTGTTTCAGAAGGGACTAGCTCAACTTGCCAAAATTCGAGATCGTCTACTCTGGTTTCCCTTCCAAAAATCGATACTAGGACGCTCAATCTTCCTTTATCGTGGAAAACTTCCTGAACAGTTCCAATAAAGTTGATGAATACGCCATCATTAATTTTAACTTTTTCGCCAGGTTCAATTTTATGCTTCTGGACGACGCCTTTTTTCTTCTCTTCTAAATCGCGCAAGATCTCATCTACCTCGCTTTGATTAAGAGGCAATGGCTTTTCACCGCCTAAGAAACCAAGAACGCCATTGGTATTGCGGACATACATCCAGCTATCATCTGTCAAATTCAATTTGACTAAGATATACCCAGGCCATAACTTCTTTTCGCTGACGCGTTGCTGACCTTGCTTAACTTCAGCCACATTTTCAATCGGAACGAGAACGGAATCAACGAGCTCGACCATCCCTTTGGACTCTCGATTTTCTTCAATTGCCTTCTTAACTCTCTTTTCCTGTCCGGAAACTACCTGGACGACGTACCACTTATGCATGACGCCTCAACGTGAATTAGCCAAAAATAAAATGCGCTAAAAGCGCGATAAAATCTAACGCCCCTTTGATCACTAGATCAATGAGGTAAATACCCAACCCAAATAGAAAAATCGAACCTATCGCCACCTTAGTAGATAGAGTAAGCTCGTCTTTTGTCGTCCAAGTGACTTTACTCAGCTCTTCTTTAAGATCCTGAATAAAGCGAAACACCGATTTTTTCTTTGACGCCTGCTGGGCCGGCGCATCGGAAGAAAGACTGGGTCGATTGAGCTTGACATCCATAGCACACATAGGACTTATCTTTTGTTAAAGTGCAAACATTTAATTCATCGAGTGCGGAGGGATTCGAACCCCCGACCAGCGACTTTGGAGATCGCTGCTCTACCAGCTGAGCTACACACCCACCAAAGCGGCTGCAATTCCTAAGAAACTGCAGCTCGCAAAAAATCGTCTCAAATCAATTATTTGATGATCTTAGTTACGGTTCCAGCACCAATCGTTCTGCCACCTTCGCGGATAGCAAATCTCATTCCTTCTTCCATCGCGATTGGGTGGATGAGTTCAGCTTCTAACTCAACGTTGTCGCCTGGCATCACCATCTCAGTACCTTCTGGAAGAGTAACTGTTCCAGTTACGTCTGTTGTGCGGAAGTAGAACTGAGGACGGTAACCCGTAAAGAATGGCTTATGACGTCCGCCTTCTTCCTTCGTCAGAACGTAGATTGTACCTTTGAACTTAGTGTGAGGAGTTCCTGTGCCTGGAGCAACAAGAACCATTCCACGCTCGAGATCATTTTTCTCCAATCCGCGGAGAAGGATACCTACGTTCTCACCTGCTTGCGCTTCGTCGAGCAGTTTGTTGAACATTTCAAGACCAGTCACGACAGTGTCGCGTGTCGCACGGATACCGACAACTTGTAATTTGTCGTTAACCTTGATTTTGCCTCTTTCGATACGGCCAGTAGCAACAGTTCCACGACCAGAGATGGAGAACACGTCTTCAATTGGCATCAGGAAAGGTTTGTCTGTCTCACGTGTAGGTGTTGGGATTTTTTCGTCGACAGTTTTCATCAATAGCTTGATGCTTTCGACGTATGATGGTTCGCCTTCAAGAGCTTTGAGAGCAGATCCACGAATGATAGGTACATCTTTGTAGCCTTTCGCTTCGAGCAGCTCATGGAGCTCCATTTCGACGAGGTCAACGAGATCTTCATCTCCCTTGCCGATCATGTCCATCTTGTTCAAGAAGACAACAATCGCAGGAACGCCTACTTGGCGTGCAAGAAGGATGTGCTCTTTTGTTTGCGGCATCGCACCATCAGTTGCAGCAACAACGAGGATCGCTCCGTCCATCTGTGCCGCACCGGTGATCATGTTTTTAACGTAGTCAGCGTGACCTGGGCAGTCTACGTGTGCATAGTGGCGCCCAGCAGTTTCATATTCAACGTGAGTTGAGTTGATCGTAATTCCGCGTGCTTTTTCTTCAGGCGTATTATCGATAGAAGCGTAGTCGCGGAATTTCGCTCCGCCAGCTTCTGCGAGCACCTTTGTAATCGCAGCTGTTAATGACGTCTTGCCGTGGTCAACGTGTCCAATTGTTCCAATGTTGACGTGAGGCTTGGTCCTCTTAAATTGTTCTTTTGCCATGGGTTCCTCCGTTTGGCTTCATTGTATGTTTCAAAATTTATTCTTTTGCCCAGAAAAGGAATTGAACCTTCGACCTTTTGCTTACCATGCAAGTGCTCTACCACTGAGCTATCTGGGCACTCACTTTCTACTTCCAAATGTCGGGTTTCTTTTCAGAAAGCTTGATCACATCTTTTGAGATAATTTCTGAGAAATTCCTATGCGCTTATCACAGGCACCTGGGACTCAAAAATTATTTCGAAAGATGCGATCAGGCTCGATGAAACGAACCCACCACCCAAGTTTTTCGCCGCCTTTTTCTACACATTTTAAGCAAACCGCTACTGTGTAGAACCCTAGTAAAGGTCGAAAGCAACAAATTTTATTCTCTAAGGCAAATAAATTCAACCCCTATTATCATCGAGCTTGGTTTTTTTTGAATTTTCTGCGCGGGCAGAATATTTGGAAGTTGGACCGCGCAGGTTTATCGTTGGGATAGGTTTTTGGCTAGATCATCTTTGGCGGTAGATGATTCGGGCTTTCGTCAAATCATAGGGCGACATTTCGACTGTAACGACGTCCCCTACAAGAACGCGAATGTTGCGCATCCGCATTTTTCCACACAGATGCGCGAAAACGCGCATCCCGTTCTCAAGAATGACCCTAAAGGTCATATTTGGAAGGAGTTCTTCCACAGTTCCATCAATTTTTATAGTGTCTTCTTTAGGCATAGTGTTAAGGTTTTAGGATAAAATGAAACACTCATCAAACTGGATTTCCCTCAAATTGTCAATCCTATTATAATGGGACCCATGAAAGAAAAGAATGATTTTAAATCTTGTATGAGCAAACAGCAAAAAGTTAAAGAGCTTTTTGCAGCCTGCGCTACCCCTCAGGCAAAATATGAGAAAATTATTGAACTCGGCCGATCTCTTCCTCCTTTCCCTCTAGAATGGAAGACCGAATGCCGGCGTGTGATAGGCTGCCAAAGCCAAATGTACCTTTATGCATCATTATCAGAGGGAAAAGTGCAATTCCAGGCTCATTCCGACGCTTTAATTTCTGCGGGAATTGCTGCCCTTCTTCTTTCTGTTTATCACGACGAGCCCCCTGAAGCTATTCTTATGTGCCCTCCTCAATTCCTCGAGGACTTGGGCATTCATAGCTCCCTTTCCCCTAGCCGATCCAATGGCCTTTCCAGTCTTTTTTTGAGAATGAAGCAAGAATCCATTAAATTTTGTAAATAATTACAAAATAGCCTATTCTTTCTTCCCTCATTAACAAAGGATTTTCCTATGGCAACGACTACATCTGTAACTGACAATTCTTTCCTATCTCGCTGCACCCAAGATTTGAACCCCGACTTAGTTTCCTATTACAGCACACAGTCCACCTGTGCAACTATTGCAGGATTCGTCACGATGGTCGCTTTCACTGCACTAGCCGTAACCGCATTTGCTTATGCGACTCTCTATTTCCCCCTTCACGCTCCAATTGTCGCCTTAGGTGCGCTCATTTTAGCATCGCCAGCTTCCAGTTTTTCCAAATTCTTCTTAGAATTTTCAGTCAGCGCCAATAATGAAGCGGATAACCATCGCAATCTCCAAGCGCATTTCCAGCGCCTCTCTCAGCAAACGCCAGGGCAAATTTGCAGCAGTTTAGCAGCCCGCGGCATCGATTGGCTACAAATCCCAGGAATGAGCAATGCCGCCCCGCAAAATATTGCCCGTTTAAATCCAATCCTAGCCAGAGCAACTTTCCTCGATGACGCCTTCCATGATGAATTGAGACTAAAAAGAGATTTGACTGCAGAAGCTAAAAACCTTGCAAAAACAGATTTTACTGCAAATCGTCAAAAAATTTATGAGCTTCGTCATGCGGCCCTCTTTGCTGAGGATAGAGCTCTCAATAAGAAAGTTGAAGCCGCCTTTGCGAATGCTGTCCTCCGCAGCGGCGACACTCAAAAAAGTCTTACAGATGTCGCTGCATTGACTGGGGTGACCTACCCTGAACGCATGCTGGGCAGCGCATTGAACGATAATACAGGGCTTTCAAATTTCCTCGTTTTCAAAAATAGGCAACTAGCCCCTCTCACTTACAACGAAGTTAAAAACTCTTCTGTGGGGCAGCTCGGGCAAAGACTTTTTGCCGCGATGAATTAATTTATTAATTTATACCCAAAATTATTGATGTTTATATCAATTAAACTAATTACGCGTTTAATTGACTTTTAATAAAAAACCAATCAAAATAAGAGCACTTTTAACCTTAATTAAGGTGCTTTTATGCCAAATCACGTTTCCACCCCTTCTTCAAAAACTTACTTACAAGTGTGCGAAGAGGAAGTTAAGCCAAGACATCTCGACCCCCATGGGCTCTCATCCTCAATCTGGTCATTTCTCGCCTACTCTTCCGCTTTTACAAATGCTACATTGATTGCAGGCGGCTTTGCTGCGACATGTGTTTACGCCCCCGTTTTTGCCCCCGTTGCAGGCTTTGTCTCCCTGCTTCTTTACAAAGGAGCCTCAAAAGTACATCATGCGTTTGAAGCAAGATCTCAGATCGCATCGGATAGAGCAGCTCAAATCACTCAAATCAACAGACACTATCAAAACCTCACAAACTCAACACCCGCGCAAATTAAACACCTCTTACGCCAAAAAGATATGTATTGCCCAAGCGGCGATGCAGACCTTAATCGCGCAAAACCCCTTATTGCCCGCTGTCTCTTTTGGGATGAACAAACCCAGATGCTGCAGAAAGAGCAAAACGACCTCATCCAATCTGCAAACAAGCTGGCAAAAGATCGCTTTAAAGCAAACCGCGACACCATTTATGCTATGCAGAGCGAGGCCTTAGAAATTGAAAAAGAAGTCCTCGTAGCCAAAGTAAAAAACGCTTTTAACCAAGCCGTCCTGCGCAACCTGAATTATAAAGGCACTTTTGAGGCTTTGGGCACTATTTCTGAGATCTCAGGGCAAGAGCGCGCCCTCGCGATCCAGACAAAAGCCCCCAACGCCGAAGACTTCTTCACATTTAAGGGTCCAAAAGCTACCGTTATTAAGTACCATGAAGCGAAAAATTACACTGCAGGCCAAGTGGCTCTTGTGTGCATGCACAAAAATATGAAATAACAACTTGATGATGCGCAGACTGAACATCTCTAAAGACCACTTCGAAAAGATCCTATCTCAAGCCGAGCAGGCGCTGAACCTCATCGGCTATATCCCTTTTATTTCGGCCTTCTCAGGAGCTATTCGCTCGACGGGCGGATGCTTTCAGTTTCTTTCCGGGCTTTGTCTTTCTGCTTATTTTTTCTGCGCCCTTGCCTTTGCCAAAACGAAGAATATCAAACATCTGTTCTATTTAAAAACAAGCTTTAGCCATGCTCTTCACGGCATCGCGAATATCATTCGCGCCAAGATCGAGATTGTGCCTTTCTTAAGCTTAATCCTCTGCTTGCCTTACGACCGCCTCTTCCAAAAGAGGTTCAAATACGCAGCAGAGAACCTTCCTAACGTCGAAATCGATGACGAAGTCATTGATGTCTAAAGCAGGCATAAGAGCTTATCTTCAATGCCGCCTGTGATTTGAGCCCTACCACCATCGCCTAAATAGATGTCGTATTCTAACCGCATGCCAAATTCATCCGGCAAATAGATCGCAGGCTCCACAGAAAAGCAAGTGTGCGGAATGAGTTCTCTTAAATCTTGCGTCTCTAGACTGTCAAGATGCGCGCCTGAGCCATGGACGTCGGTATAAATATTATGGCCTGTGCGATGCGCTATATACTGACCATACCCTTTCTCTTCGATGACTCGGCGACAGACCTGATCTACTTCAAACCCCTTTATACTCTCGCCCTTTGCATAGCGTTCCATGACGAAATCCGTACCCATTTTTTGCGCCTCACGCACAATGGCAAAGATCTCTTGCTGTCTAGGGGTTGACTCTGTGTCTGCGACAGCAACGCGCGCTATATCCCCGTAAATTGCTTTGGGATGGTTCTTTTTACACCACATATCGATCAGCACAAAATCTCCCCGTTTGATCTCGCTAGATCCAGTTTTCGGCGGCTCAAAATGGGGATTGGCGCTATTTTTGTTCACGGCGCATATAGGCAATTCTTCCGTTACAAATCCATGCGCCTTTATTTGGTCTGCGATGAATATGCGGACCTGATGCTCGTCGATTCTCTGTCCCTTTTTCAATGCATCTGTAATTTTATTCCAAGCATCGCCAGCTACTTTGTCGAGAAAATCGGTCGCTTCGAGATGCAATTTCAACTGCTCTGCATCAAGCACACAAGTGTATTGCTGGAGAAAAGAACCGGAAGAGACCACTTCAATCTGAAAACTGCGGATCAGATCCACCGTTCCCGCATCGACCTTAGAAATATATGGAATCGCATTTTTAGGAGAGTACTCCATAGCTACGGTTTTGGAGCCTTTTAGCACTTTGGCTAGCTTTTCTTCGAGCTCCTGCCACTTCAAATACACTTCTGATTTGCCAGGAAGATGAGAAAGAACGTGCATTTCAATGCGATGAAGGATTTTGACAGGATCCCCCTTTGCCGGAATCCAATAAAAAAAACGGCGAGTGATCAAATGGCCCAGTTCGATGTTTAAAAATTCTCTGGCCAGTGTGTTGATCCCATGAAAATCATAGAGCAGCCAGCCATCGATCTTTTCCTTTTGCAGAAGCTTTTGCACATCCTGAATTTGCCAACCCATTCATCCTCCTCATCAATGATATAAACACTGGATTAAAGCAGAAGCTGCAACGACGCGCAAGACTTGAAATGGCTCTTTTAAAATTTCGACGAGAAAAGGAATGGAACTTGCATCTCCGATGTGCGCGAGTGCTTCGAGAATATGCACTTTCATTTCTCGATCAGCGTGGGAATAAGCTTCTTGCAGCACTTTGACTGCAGCAGGATCGCTGCCGATAATAGCCAGAATCATAGCTGCTTGGATCCTTACCTTTTCATCAGGATCACTTAAGAGATCTCGCACAGCTGCAAGTCCTGCTTCATCCCCTTCTTGAAGCAAAGTCACCGCAGCGCTACCTGTCACCCCCCACGTGCGCGCTTGCAAAAATTCTTTCACCGCGGCTTGCGCTTTTGGATACCTCACAATGCTGAGTACCGATAACAAGTCTAATCTGACAAGCTGATCGACAACAGCTGGGTAATGAGGGATGTGTTCGATATGCTTGACCCTGCTCGGTGCAAGCGATCGGAACAAAGGATTTGAGCTTTCATCCCACATCCAAAGCGTGTTCATTTCTTCATGAGACACCTGATAGATCACATCGCATGCCATCTTCATTTGGACACGCTGTCCAATCAAGCCCATCGCAAGATTTACTCTCACATAAGGATCGCTAGACTCTCTCATTTCTTTCAGCGCCAGTTTCAAACCATACTTCCCGCTTAAACTAAGCGCTGCTGAAGAAAGGCGCCGCCATTTTGCATTTTCAGATCTCAACCATTTGGACAAATGGCGGCTCCCCTCTTTTTCATTTAAAAGCAGAAGAACATAGGCTGCAGTGATCGCAGCTTCTGGAGAAGAATCTTCTAAATTGTCCTGAATCAAAGCCTCTGTAGACACAGTACCGATCTTATCGACCCGCATCAAAGCAAGCGCATTTAAAGCGGAGATGCGAACGTCGGGTGAAGCATCGCGAAGAAGGGGCAGAAGCAAATCGAGTTCCTGCTTTCTATTCAGATGAACGATGACCTCTGCAGCAAGCTGTCTTAAGCCAGCTCGATCGCTTTGCACAAGATGCATGAGCTCCTGGCGATCGATGTCGTCGTACATGCTCACCAAAGCGACGATCGCAGACATTTTTTCTTCTGCTAAAGTGCGAGGGTTGCCAACAATCTCTTTCAGCTCCCCTTTGAGTTCGCTTAAACGGAGCATCCCAACTGCTTGGATCACATCCAGGCGCACATACCACACCCTCTCTTCTTTGAGAAGACGTGCAATCTCCTCTTTGAGTGGCGCATCCGCATAAGACGTCGCTAATCTTACGGCAATCGATCTAAGCATCGCATTAGAACCGCGCAATTGCGCAAGAAGCATCGGAATTGCTTTTGCATCGCGCGTAAATGCAGCTCCTAGCATGGCATTCATCCGGATATTGAGCTGCGCAGAGAATTCTCCCTTGTTGAGAACACCCCATGCCAGCACTTCCAACATGCGCCGATCTAGCCTTTCCTCTTCAAATTTCAGCGTAGTTTTGACCCACTGCTCCAAAGCCGCAGTCTCATCCCCTTTTTCGCTCAAAGCGCGAATGTAGGCCAGTTGCAACGCTTTTGAATGAGGAAATTCCTTAAGAGCAGCTGCCGCATCGCTTACTGCAGCATTGCGATCAGAGATGAGCAGATGGGCATGAATACGCCTTCTCCATGCTTCTTCCTGGTCTTCCGCACCAAACAAAGAAGCGCAAAGAACAAGAGAGATAGGGAGAAGCTTGGACAGGGCCATTGTTAACCTAAACTATGATGAAGCTTGCGACCGCCAATCAAGTGAAAATGCAAATGAAAGACCACCTGGCCTCCATCGGATCCATTATTAGTGATCAATCTGTACCCTTCTTCGATATCGAACTCATCAGCAAGCGCTTTAGCGACCTCAATGATCTCAAGAATCAAAGGCATGTCCTCCGGAGTCACCGACTGCAAGTTGCGAATTTCCTTCTTGGGCATGATCAAAAAATGCACAGGAGCTACCGGTGCAATATCCCAAATAGCAAGGATCCTCTCATTTTCAAACACCTTTTTGCAAGGCAGCTGCCCTGCAATAATTTGACTAAACACAGTACTCATGACTTATCCCCATTCAATACATATTCGAGCGCTTTTAGCGCATCTTCTTTCGTCTCCCAAACAGAGATAAAGCGTCCCTTGTGGCAGAAGATCGCTCCTTCAATTCCCGAAACCCGTTTTAAATCAGCATCTAAAAGGCCCGCCCATTGCTGCGGAAGCGGCACACGCACCTTCATCCTCTCTTCCAAAGTCGGAGGAATCCCACGCAGCTTCCAATGCCCTCCAGAGGGCATCACCACAAACAATGCAGGATGCGTCTCTCCTCCTTTCTCAAAAAAGCAGTCCATCCAGGGAAGCGCTTCATCAAAATAGAGAAATTTATCATTTTTTTTCATGCTTTCGACAACTTTCTCACTGCAGGACATCACGTACTCGAACCTTTCTAAAAGACGCTGTACATGTCCTAGCGCAAAATCCAAAGCATTAAAAAAAGCCTTCAATTGAACTTCCACCGGCGGATCGTACCTAGAAGGAACAAAGTTTGCCACCACTTGAGAAAATGTACACGTGCCCATCTCAGAAGTGATCTTCCCATTGTCATTGGCATCGACGCCGTAAATGAGAGAGCGATTAAAAAAATCGTAAGTGGGCTGGTCGATGATCCTCTGCTCTTTCAAGTAGAGCAAAATCATCCCCGCACTGCTGAGCTCCCCTGTATACTCCGACTGATGATGGTCAAAGTGTTTCTTCGCAGGATCGTAAAGCCCTCCGACATCGCACACAAACTCGCACTCATCGAGCACCTTCTGATCGCGCGTACGCACAATCTTGTCCCTATCCGCAAGTCCAAAACAGATCAACAAAGCACAAGCCGTCACTTCATCCGCATGAAATGACCCATCATGAGTTCCAATCGAGCGTTTATTCATAGTGGAATTCTTCAGATTTCTTGGGTGTAAAAGCTAATTCTACCTCCACCAAAAATAATGTGCAAGAAAGCTCAAAATTAGGAAGGTCTCAGGAAATAAAAAACCCTCACCGGCAAGGCCGGAGAGGGTGATTAAGAACGGACATTAGATGTGGTTTATTTTTTCGTCGACCTTAAGCTACTTATCGCAGATTCTAAGCGTGCTCCAGTATTCATTTGAGTTTTTCCAGAAGTCGAAGGTGTGGTCGTTACGGCCGTATCCAACCAGAGTTTTTTATGTTTACCATTTTGGGTTGAGGGAACAGAAACATAATATTTCTTTTCTTCTTTATCATAAATAAAAGCATTCAAATTTGTTCCCCAACTCTTCAAATGCGCTTCCATTGATTTTTCGTCCTTTCCATATTTCTTTGATAAGTTTGCAAGATGGGATTGAACAGAATCGTTTCTGCGCACATCCACGGTAGTCGAGCCTTGCTTTGCAGGTTCAACGCTTAGAGTGCTAATTGCTTTGACCACACCGCTTTGTTTTTCTCTAGCAGAAACTGTGTTTGATTTTTTGCTATTTGTTTGCGCTGTTTGTGGAATATTTTGCTTTGTTCCTGAAGTTATTTCTTGGTTATTTGCGGTGCTCTTTTTTGATGAAGTCGTGGAAGAAGTTGTGCCCTGACTTGTTATTGGTTGCTTAGCTGGAGCTGGAGTTGTCGTGTTTGTGCTAGTTTCTGCAGTTCTTACTGAAGATTTTATTTGTACTACATTTCGCTCAGATAATAACGGAGACCCACTATTTTTATTGGAGTCGTTCTGAGTTGAAAAAATACAACTAAAGAATGTCTTAAGAAACCAATCTAATACATTTTTAAGTAGACTCGAGAAAGAGCCTTCCTCTTCTACAGCCTGGAAGGAACCAAATTGGGATGGCTGTTGCTGCAAGTGATCATTTTTATAACTATTAATACCATGACTCATAAAACACCTTTGTTATTTTTATTTATATTAACTAAATTAAGTTGTTACATATTATCACCAATACGAACCAGTCAACACAACAAGTAATTACAATAGACCATTTAATTTAGTATACTGTGATAACAGCAAACACACTCTTTACTTTCCTTTATTTTAACATAAAATATATTATTTTTTAATACATTTTAAATAAATAATTAATATCTAGTTTAAATACTTGCCAACCAGAGCCTTAGAATGAAAATAAAAAATCACTCGCATAACTGATTGAGCCTAATTATCAATGAGTTACGCAAAAACAGATCAAAAATCACAAATCATTAACATCAAATAACTTATATCAAATACGGAAATGCTTGAAAATTAGACACAAGCAATAAGGCAGAAAAATCAAAAAAATTCTTTCCGATTTTTTGTTCCTAGACTAGAGTGAGGTTATAACGGCGGCATAAACGCGAAGGCTCAAACGACATGGAAAGCTACCTTTTCTCCACTCACTACGACCTAGTCACGCCTGATGGCTATCTCACATCGGTCCACCAAAGCGCGCCTGATCAAATGAAAGTGACGCTGTTCATCCAGAATATTTCCCCTGCATTTGCTGGCTTTGGGCTCGAAAAAGAACATATCTCGTTCAATCTAAAAAGCACCCTCGCCCAACTCGGCCTGAACGCCACCGTTCTGGATTACGAACTCGACAAAACAAACCTTTCTGTAGAAGTGGATATCCACCTCAAAGCCTTTGGCAAAATCGCAACCGCACTACTCGACTATTTGAAAGAAGGCTCCTACATCGGCAAACTCTTCGCTGCAGATCCTAGCAGAAGAGTGCGCGACCCCGATTACCTGCTGCGTATGTTTGGAAGGGTCGATAGGCAAGGCAGACCTCTTCT
Organism: Chlamydiota bacterium; assembly: GCA_023269355.1. GTDB lineage: Bacteria > Chlamydiota > Chlamydiia > Chlamydiales > Rhabdochlamydiaceae > CAJCIW01. The sequence continues at coordinate 14,408 of JAHFTO010000004.1, forward strand.
ATCTCTCGGCGGGCCCAAAGGCAAAGACGAACTTCTTTTAGAAAAAGTCGATGGAAGAACTGTCGCCTTTTTACAATTGCAAGAAGGCGTCCTCTCTTACGACGATCAAGCTATTTTCGGACTTCTTCCCACCGTTGGCAAAGCGCTCATGAATCCCGCTTTTCGCCTGCGCACTTTGATTCAGCTGGATCAAACCTGGCTTCCCCTCGCCTCAAGAAAAGTCACCAAAGAAGAAATTCTCCTTGTGCGCACAGCGCCTCTTCACATCCGGACTGCCTTTGGCAAAATCGTTGATTCCCTTCTTCCTGAAGGAGCCTTTCACACAAGCGCCAACGTCCTCGAACCCGACACAACCGCATCGGGCGACGTTTATGAACTCTTCGGAACTTCCGACCAAGAAATCAGCGTCATGCCTATTGAGTTCTACACACTCGAGCCCCACCGAGAGCACGTTTTCTTCGCAGACCGAGACCAGCTGCAAACCTGTCTTGAGAATCCCTCCTCGCTTTTTGACGCCTTTAAAACAGCGCCTCTTCCTGAGACACACAGAACCTCCGTGTTCGTTGTCAAAGGCCAGCAGCTCCTCGAGCTTCAACCCACCGATTGGATCGCAAGGAAAACGCATATGAACGAGTTTCCAGGGCTCTTTTATCCCGCGCAGCAAGCCCTCCTCGTACAACACTACATTGAACAACAATCGGATTACCCTTTCCTTAAAAGCATTGAAGACGGCCTCATCACCTCCCAAGGCATTCTCCTCTCCCGCTATTTCCCTTCCCCCCTCATGAAGCGCATGCTCCTCAGCGACCAAGTGCAAAAATGCCTCAAAGGAATCTATTTTCAATATCCCTCTCTTGCCTACGGAAATTTCTTCTCTCACGAAGACCGCTCGATGCTCCTCGACCTTGCCAAATTCGGCATTCCCGTTTATTGGGTCGATCAAACTTCTGGCAACGTTTTGCAATACATCCCCAAACCCGGCAAAGACACAGGCATGTTCGTTCCCGAACCCCTCATCGACAGCTTTATCAAATCAACCTCCTTTGGCATTTACGGCTCCACACTCCTCCATGGAAATTTCGAGGAAGAACTCGCCCTGCTACTTCGCGGCATCGTCGCCATGCGTTCTGAATTCAACCATCCCCTTCTCAATTCTGAAACCCCCATCGCCCTCGTCACCGGCGGAGGCCCAGGTCTCATGGAAGTTGGCAACCGCGTCGCTAAACGCGTTGGCATCCTCTCTTGCGCCAACATCGTTGATTTCCGCAACAGCGCCAACCTCAACATCCAAGAACAAAAACAAAACGTCTACATCGATGCTAAAATGACCTATCGCCTTGACAAACTCGTCGAGCGCCAATCGGAATTCAATCTTGACTTTCCCATTATCCTCACCGGTGGCTACGGCACCGATTTTGAACAATGCCTTGAAGAAGTTCGCCGCAAAGTAGGTTCCGTCCCTCCCACCCCCGTACTCCTCTTTGGCCATCCCGACTACTGGCGCCAAAAAATCTCCTCCCGCTACCGCTGCAATCTCGACGCCTCCACCATCTCCGGCTCCGAATGGGTCAGCAATTGCTTCTACTGCGTCACCAGCGCAGAACAAGGGCTCAAAGTCTACAGACACTTCTTCTCCAACACTCTCTCCATCGGCCCCAACTACCCCCCCTATCCTGAAGGCTTTGCTGTGGTACACTAGAGGAAATGATGTTGTTCAAACCTAAAAAAACTCATGAGAAACCCACTAGTGTCACTAGAATATTTCTCATCATTCTATTTGCGATCATCGTTGATCAATCTTTAGACAGTGTTTTATTAGAGTCTATTGTCCCCATCGATCCCACAGGACTCATTTCGAACATCTTTTTGTCCGTGTGCATCCCCTGTGCGCTATTTCTAGCCAGCTTATCCGACTTTCATTGCAGACGCAGAATATTGCTCTTTGCACTTGCGTCACTCCTGCTCAGCGGAACATTGATTTCCTATTTCAATGCATTTGGCGGCAATTGGATTGCGTATACAGCACTAGCTTGCAAAGGAATCGGAGGCAATGTCACACCGATTGCCCTCGCATCCCTTGCAACCATTGTTTCTCCCAAGAAATTCACCATATCGCTAGCCGTTGCCATCTGCGCCTATTCCCTCGGATCTTGGGTGCCCATTTATCTCAGATCCTTTGAAGATCTAGCTCTGAGCGCTACAGCTCTCACCCTGGCTTGTATTCTTATTGCGGTGAAATGGTTTAAAGAAACAGAATTTGACGACTTCAAACTAAAAAATAACAACCTCAATCTTAAGCACTTCTTCACCTTTGCTTGGAAAGACTGGAAACTAATTGCGTTATTTTGCGCCCTCACACCAGTGATCCTTGTGATTTCAGGGTTTGTTTTTAGCGAAATCTCATTCTATCAGATCCTGCTGCGAGGAGAGGTTCTTAATGTAAATGAATTTTATTCAAATATATCCTTGAAATTTGGCCTGAGCTACTATGTTGGGACAGGAATCTTATGCATTCTTAAAAGCAAAAATGTTCCTGATATAAAGTGCCTTAAACTCGGGATAACCATTGCCTTACTATCTATAATTACAGCATCTATATTAGCTTATATCCCAGTTGCTGACCTATTCTCTCAGAACCTTATGCTATGCACTACTTCTATAGGATTTTCTTTACTCACCCCTTCACTCTTCTCCATGTTATCTAAAATCAGGAAGTTAGATGAGCAAGGGAAAATCTATGGATTGCTCGATTCAACCGATACTTTATCAATCCTAGTTGTTACTAAATATATTAAAAGCTCGAAATCCGTCACATATAATCACATTCTTTGGATATCGTCGACAATATTGCTAATTAGTGGTATATTCATACTTAGTTTTATTTATTATATCAAAAACTTGAGATACCGCAATGAGCATCCGGCTAGTCGAAAAAAGGGGCCTCGTTAAGAGACAAAGTCATGATAAAGCGCATGATTTCATTGCAGCCGGTGTTGTCTGTTACGCCTTTACTCTCATCGATGGGCTTGGCCTGCTTGATCAACTCTTAGATGCGCAAGGCCTTTCTTCTGATTTTTTTCACTCCTATGCAAATCCCTTAGCTGTCAGAGCTGCTATTCAAACTCTTCAATGCAACGATGTTGTATTCCTCGATAAAAATGTATTCCGATTGACCCCCTTTGGAAAAAGTCTAGTTACGCACCTAGGTTCCATAAAATTAATTTATAGTGGTTACTGCAAAGTGCTAGCCAATCAAATGAAAATCGTTCAAGACCAACCCTCCCAATACTGGGATCTTGCCGATGATCAAGCAATCTCAAAAGCCTCTGCTCACATGTGCGAACAATTTATTAACCATAGACTGCTTGCAATTATAAAAAAGCAGTCTATTCAAGGAACCATTTGTGATCTGGGTTGTGGTGATGCTTCAACTCTTCTGTATCTTTGCAGAAAGACTAAATTACCTGGCCTTGGTTTTGATCTTTCCTCACCTTCAATCCATGCAGCTAAAAGCAAATGCAATCAGAATGATAAAATTACCCTCCAAGTGAAGGATATTACTACCCTCTCAGAAATTTATCTTGAAGTTGAGATGCTTATACTATCCTTTGTGATGCACGATTTCTCAATGGCTCAGTATCAAAAGACGCTTGCTTCTCTTCTGGAGTGTTTCCCTAATGTGAAAGTATTCGTGCTTATTGACGCTGTAGCTTCAGAGGATGAAAATCCCTTGCAGCTTCCTGGATTTGATTATCTCCACGGCCTGCTGGGAATCAGGCCAAGAACTCTTGAAGAGACCACTGGTCTCTTGATAGAATCAGAATTCATCATAGTGAATCGAGAACCAATAACAGAACTTCCCAATTGTTACATCTGGACTCTCAGCCCTAAAAACGAGAACTAAAATGATTACGGAACAACCTGCAGCAGAGTGCAATAAATCCCACCGCTTATTGTATCCCGGACTCGAACAAGCTATTGAAAATCGTAAAAGTCATTTCCTATCGATAGAACAATCATCTTCGATGACTTACGAAGAAGTCTGCGATATACTTGAAGACGTTGCCAGCTTCCCTTTTGGACGTTACATCCTCTTAGCAGGAGGATCTAATGGCATGTGGACTGACTATCTCATCTCACCTCAAGAATATTTAACTGCAAAAAACCCTACTGGATTGAATCTATCCGTTATAGAACGGTTTTTTCTGTTTAGTTCTCCAACTGTGCTTGCACAAAGAGAACTGCATGCAACATCGCGACAAATCGCACAATCTCTAATCGGTGAGGGAAAAACCTTCGCCTCTATCCCCTGCGGCCTGATGCGCGACCTACTCTCCTTAGATTACTCCGGAACCAAAAACATGTCCTTAGTTGGCATTGACATCGATCCAGAATCCATTGAAAGAAGTAAGGGACTAGCCTCAGACATGCAGATCGATCATGTCACCTATCTCCAAAGAGACGCTTGGAATTTACAAGAAAAAAATGCCTTTGATTTCATCAGCTGCATAGGTCTGAATGAGTATGAAAATGATAGAGAAAGAGTCGTTGATCTCTATAGAAACTTCTACGACGCTCTCAAACCCGGCGGAGTTCTATTCACAGGAGTGCTCACCTGGCCACCCTACATTGACCCAAAAAAATCAGATTGGAATCTAAGCCTGATCCCAAAATACGATCTGCGCCTCGAGGCAGGGATTCATAAAGACATTTTAAATATCCAATGGCTTAATTTCAGAACTCTAGCCGAGATCAAAGAGGATTTCATCAAAGCTGGATTCAAAAACGTCGAAATCAAACCAGATGCAAGATGTGTTTTTCCAGCCATCATCGCAACTAAATAATAGTCCAACCCCAGTAAAATTATTCCCATGCATTTTTTCTCTTCAACCTCTACAATAGCCGTGGCGAGGTATTATGACTTTTAGACTTTTAAACATCCCAGTGCACATACAGCCTGCATTCTGGATTTTTCTATTGTTCTTTACGAATATCTATCGAGATCCATCTATTGAGAGCGTGATTCTAGGATGTGTTTTCACCTTTAGTCTTCTCGTGCATGAGTTTGGACACGCCTTAACTGCTGTGCATTTTGGAGCTAGACCTACCATTACACTAGAGGCCTTCGGAGGCAATGCGCAGTACAATGGGTATGGCATTAGCCCCAAACAGCGGTTTTTCATCACCCTTAACGGTCCTCTGTTTGAAAGTCTGCTTATCTTTATCCCCTACTTTCTTTTACAATCGGGCATTTTTGCTCACCATCACTATATCCAGTATACGCTCTATGTCACCATGCGGCTGAATATCCTCTGGTGCTTACTTAACCTCATCCCCCTAGCTCCTCTAGATGGCGGACAAATGGCGCGCTATCTCCTTGAGAGAAAATGGGGACCAAAGGGACATAAAGCCAGTATCATTCTCGGATTGGTATCCGCTGCAGTGATAACGCCCTACCTCTTTTACCTGGGATATTTCTTCTTCGGAATGCTGCTTGTCATCTTTGCATTGCAACATGTTCAAACCCTTCTACAAACCAAAAAATCTTCCGGAGAGAACAATCACTCCAGCCAGTACCTCAGAGGAGTTGAAGCGATCCAATCTAATGATCTAGAAAATGCAAAAGCCATTCTAAAGAAACTGCTCAAGTGCAAAGACAAGAAAATCAAACATTCGGCTACTGAATCCTTAGCAGAAGTCTACTATCAGCAAAATCAGAGTCAGAAATCCTACGACCTGCTTTTAAAGACAGACCATCAAGCTCTTAGCAAGGGAAAATGCCTCCTCTGCAAATTGGCTTATGAGCGCAAGAATTATGAGCTAGTCAGCAAGTACTCACTGGAGATTTACAACATAGACCCTTCCTATGAGATCGCTGTCCTCAACTCCAAAACATACGCATCCCTGAATCAACCCCGTCTTGCTGGCGGCTGGCTGGAAACAGCTTCTAAGTTTGAAGGTATCTCAAGAGAAAACATCCAGGGTCTTTTGCATCATCAAACATATGATGTGGTCAGGGACCAGGATGCGTTTAGGCAATATGCTGAAAAACTTTAAACAAGTTAGGATAAGGCAAGGTCGACACCTCCCAAGCCGGAAAACCTATCCGTAACACGTTAGAGCCTGTTCTCACAACCAGCTTCTGATCGCACAACCCCTGGGTTATGAACAGCCTATGAATTAACCGTAACTCTAGCCTCTTTCTTCTCTTTGCTCAATAAGGCAATCACTTTATTTACAACAAGAATACTAGAGCCCAAATACAGCCAGCACACAACAAGTTCTAGGACTTTTTCGTAGAATGATACTCCCTCTTGTAAATAAACGAATTTAGTCAAATACAAGACCTGCATCCCGAAAAAGCATTGCAAAAGCAGAGAAAGTATCACTGATCTTCCTTCTTCAACAAAGGAATATAAAAACAGAAAAACTCTTGATAAAATTAAAACGCTAAAAACAGCAATAATAGGGTTTCCACCTTCGGCAACAAGATACCAAACTAAAAGAACGAGAAAAAATTTTCGAGATTTAGAAAGATAAAAACTGAGTAGATCCTGTGTTTCGCGCTTTTTTCTATAAACGAAATAAATTAACGGCAATAAAGCTAGCGCAATCCATGTATACAGCGGTCTATGAATTTGCTTTTCATCTTTAGATAATAGCCCCGGTAAATGAGCGATGATCACATTACTGGGAGCCTTACGGCTAATTTCATTGACAGCTTCCCAGTAACCTCGAAGAGAGGAAACGGGAACATGATCTTGTAAATGCTTTAACTCAAACAAGTAGTCGGCGCTATTTCGCTTGATTTTGGTCGATAATGTATAGACAAATGACTCATGTTTTTGGGTATATTGATTCTCAAAAAGCTTCCAATTCAAGAAAGAATTTTCGATGTGAATGCTTTCCTTGACCCAGAGAGGATAATACATGGAATAAGGCGATGATCTTTCAGGATTCAGTTTAAAATCTAGATAATTTCGATGTACGAAGGAAAATAACGCTAACGTTTTTTGTTTTGCAAGTATTTGAGAAGGAACGCAGTAAGACTCAATTAGGGTAATCTTATTATTGTTACGATCGTCGAAAACCTCCATAGGAGAGCTAAGAGTAACTGATCCATAAAATTCTTGTAGATCAGATAGAGAATGTTCTGAAGTCTTTTCTAACCCATACCATTCTAAAGAACGCCTTAACGAATCCGCCCTAGAATCATAAAAAACGCTTTTTATTTTCAAGCGAGCAGAATCCTCTGATTCCAAAACAAAAGATGTGTCGATCTCAGTCGGGTATCTGAAAATAGACTTTGGAAGAGAGGTCAACGCTACTGTTTTATCTGAAAGTAAAAGACCCCATTCATAATCGGGGAAGTAATTGGTCTGCAATGAGCCTCCCTGAAGGCTGATCGTAGAATCCACCCAGTGGTTACGACCATCCATTTCTACTTTTAAGACAATGTGGTCGAATACACCAGGCATTGGTAAAATCTCAGGAAGCCTTCTTCCTCTTTCTGAATGAACGAGAAGAGGCGTAGATGAGATATCCATTAATTGCAAAAGAGCATGCAATAGAAAGGTCTTATCCTTGCAATCCCCAAATCTTCGTTGAAAAGTCAGATTAGGGTCATTAGGTTGAAATGCCCCCATGCCTTCTTCTATGCCAAGGTACCTCACTTTATCCTGGACAAATCTGGTGGCTAGCAGCGCGCGCTCTTGCATGTTCTTCGTAGAGCTCTTCCATGTTTCAATCAAAGCCCGCATCTCAGGAGAAATGGATTGGGCAAAGTTGGATGGCAACGTAAATAAAGGCAGTAGTTTTTGAGCAACATCTCTCCACGTTTGATATTGGCTCATTTGAATATGAATGGGAGGGTTATGCCAAACCGGTTCATAGGGCTCATGATTCGTAGCAGGAGTGTCATTAGCCACCCAGAGCCACTCTCGCAAAGATGGCGAAAGCTCTGTAATGATAGGTTTTAGGGAAGTATTAACCGTTTTGATTGCAAATGAAAGATCGGGATGGCCTAAAAACCGATGCGTGATTTTCTCTACAGAGCTTTCCCTCTGAAAATAGACCATCTCTGCATAATGAGAAGCAAAAAGAGGAAAGTGACCAACTTGGGAATAAGAATAGTCTATGATATCACCTTCGCGAATATCATCGAGAAAATAGACAAGGGTAAGGTCTCCATTATAAATATTCTGCTCCAACTCTGTTTCGCGTTGAATCACCTGGTGGCGTGAACTTTTCAATCGATCCAACCATTCTCCTTCACGAAAAATACGAATCGCATGGACAATGACTTGGCAATAAGAGGGATCAAAATCGAAACTCAATTGAGACAGAGTTTGTACACCGCTTTGGGTTAAAATCTTAGTGGCATAGTGGCGATAAGTCGTCTTCTCATCCCAGTTTCTCTGCGTGTCAATCAGCAATTGTTGATAGTTGACTTGTGATGGTTTCACACTAACAGGCTCCACCGGGAAATCATATAGTTTAACCCAAGAAGGGGCTGCACCCGTCGAGCATTGTTTTTCTTGGTTCATTTCTGAACTCATGGCAAAGAAAGGGAGAAGGCAAAAAACAAAAAGAATGGTTCGGTAAAACATATGTCAATTCCTTAAATTTCTGAGGAGGACATATGCACAATACCCAAAAATGTCTTTAAAAGAAAATGAATCTTCAAAAAAGTTCTGCCAGTAGCTGAGTCAGAAAAGTGGATGCCGCACTGTTTATAAATTTAGCTTCTTTGATTTTTGGGGTATTTTGAACCAAGATTTTTGAGGTTTAAACGCTTTTAAAACGTCTTTCCCCATATCCATAATCCTTGCCCATTCTGGAGTGTCTATAAACTCTTCTGGGAAATCATTTTCGTCTGAAAATTTCTCAACTTCATCTCGGTATTTTTTTAGTAGTGTGTATTGATTTTCTGTAAGTCCAAAATCTTTATATTCTTCTAAAATTGGGTCTCCAATATCAAAAAAATCGCAAACCGCATCGTCAAAAGCTTGACATTCGGGTCCTTCACGTCGAACCCAAATTCTCTTTTGGTATTCTTTATCGGAAAAGTTATCAAGAATACTTAAGAATGCTTCCATGATTTGTTTTCTATTTATTCCCATAACGCATCATTACACATTTTAGTTATACTACGATCAGTTTAATCAGTCGTTTTTTAGATTTAAAGTTTATATATCTTGCTATCAAAAGTTATAATCACTCTTTTAGATATCTCCTTAATTTCTTGCCATTGCTGGAGTTTTATAAGCTGCTCTGTGGATTTCGTTGCAGAGTATACTCCAAATGTGTCAGTAAACGTTCTTAACTTGGAATATAATGTCATCAATAATTTGTATTGACTTTCAGAAATTTCGTACTCTTTATATTTTTCTAAAATAGGGTTCCCATCATCAAAAAAATCACAAACTGCGTCATCAATATCATTGCATTCAGGACCTTCTGCCCTCACCCAGACACGTTCTTGGTACTTTTCGTCGGAGAGCCTTACAATGTTTTTTAGGAACCCTTCCAAAATCTGGCGTCTGATTATTTTATTAGTCATTAATCCCCCTATAAATAAATTCCTGCAATGGAATATGTGCTTCTGGTGAATCATTTGGCACTATATTACCATGTTTATCAATAGATTTTCCATGTACCCTCTGATTAACATAGGGTTCTCTTTGAAGTGAAAAAGGACTGTGCGCCTTGCCAGGCATAATTCTGATATAAGTTCCCTCATCTGTAGGATGTACATACTTTATTCCACCAGGTTTATCTGACAACTTGACCCTATAATTTCCAGGGATTCCTGCTGGCCGAGGAAATGTTGGAATGCCAGTCGCATGAATAAGTTCTCTGGCTTGTGGTTCAGGCATATACACTCCCTGATGAGGTTTTAATTTGTTGCCAGCCTCTTCAAATAATCTTATAGATTCCTGTTTTGGCAAACTTAGATGCTCACATTTTTGAGCAATTGCCGTTTCCAATTTTCCAGCTTGCTTTAACTGCCCTATCTCAGGTGCGCTAATTCCTAGTTCCTCTGCTAGGAATGATGTTTTTCGGCCTACTTCAACAACTTCAGCAATTTTCGCACCATTGCCAATTTCTGCCGCTGTCTCAAGAATAAGAGTGCTCTCAGCCATACCCATTTTTTTGCATACAGATATGAGCTTTTGTGCGTTTTTAATACTATTACTTGCAATTTTAGCCATACCTCCAGGAATCACAATATCGGCTCCATGTTTACCCAAAGCATATCCAGCAAGCTCGCCTCTTGTATCCGATGAGAGGTTATCCCACTCAATCACTAGCTTGCGTATCTCCGGAAATAGAGCCTCCGCAATGGCCCCTCCTTCCTCATCACGAACCATTTTCACTAGAGTGGTAAAAGAGTCGAACATTTGTACCGCTGTCTGCTTGGGATGAGACACTGCGTCAGCCATGAATAGAAGAAGCCCTTCTCCAGACTCGTAAATCCCTTTCGGCAACCCTTTTGCAAAGCCAATGCTGAATTCAGACACCGATGTGGAGTTTGGTTTTTCAGCTTGAGAAGCAAACTGCTTATAATCCTCGATAGAGCGGTCATATTCTCCTAATCCAAAATGAGCGATTCCCCTCTCAAGATACGGAAAAGGATTGGTGGGATTGAACTCAATGGCCTTGCCGAAATCCTCGATCGCCTGATTGTAATATCCCCAGTTAAGAGCCGCTTCTCCTCGAACCTGATGAGAATAAGTATTGAAATCGGGATTTTGACCTGAACTTGTGTAGAGATATCCATAATCCGTAGAGAATGTGCGATCGATATCTACATGTCCACTCAGAGTATTCGGATTTTGGAACCCATAGTTCGAGTAGTCTTGAGTGAATCTCTCAGGTTGAAAATGGTGATAGCTGTCATGAGCAAAAAGAGACCCTAAAGCTCTACCGTTCTCTTCCCAAGAAAGACCTTGCTGGCCGGAAGGATTTGTCGACTGGAAAAACTGGTTTTGCTGGATGTTTTCTTTAAAGGAGAAGATCTGGTCATCGAGGGTGGATTTTAAGCTCGTCATATCAGGTGGAGTATCCCCTGAACTTAAAGTAGGCTCTTGAGGAGCCTTTGCATCTGTAGTTCGATTAGGATCAGGCGCGGATGCAGCTCCGGCGGCGGCTCCCGCAGCAGCCATAGCACCTGCAGAAGTGGCTGCTGTCACAGCAACAATCACAACAGTTGCAGCAACGACAATAGCAGCACCAATGATGATGGCTTTCTTATGTTTTTTGATGAAGTGCTTGAGCCTATCAAAAAAGTTCTTTTTGTGGTGATGGTGATGATGGTGCTCTTGCTGGGGCTGCTGTTGATCTTTGTGTTTCTTGTGTTTTTTGTCCTTTTTATGTTTTTTGTGTTTACAGAGCAGAGCGAATGCATTCTCTTCCCCATTCACAAGCGCCTGAGCGATCGTATATTCATCGAGAGAATCGGAAGCATAAGCATAATCGGAGAAATCTCCTCTGCCCTCTAAAAGAGTTAAGATGTCATTATCCAATTCGAAATTGGCTACACTATCTCCAGGGAGCTTTCCATTCTCTGCGAGGAAAGTGATAAACTGAACAATTCTGTCTTCCTTTTCATCAGACATCCCTTCAACTCTTTCTTCCTCGATCTCTTGAAGCAAGCGCAATATGTCATCGTAAGAGAGGTCAAAATCTTCGAAGGCTTTTTCTTGGCTGTAAATTTGCTCGAGGATGAATTGCGGTTCTTGTGGATAAACAAGAAGTGACGGCGTTGTGAGGAGAAGTAGAGAGTGAATAAGAGTGTGATGAAACTTGCGCATAAGGCACCCAACTAAAAATTGGTCCCAATACTTATGCTTTAAATTTTACTTTGTCAACGGGATTTTTTAAGTTGCATGACTCCCGTGTGACCGATCCCATTTGCTAAAAAACCACAAAAGCGCGAAAATAACGACTTACCATTACCCTAGCAGGGTCAGGTAAGGAGGTTCATATGACTAAGATCCATTGCATCGCAACACTTCTAATGCTCACAGCCCTCAGCACATCTATGCACGCTGAAGACCTCGTTGAAGGCATTTCTTATGCCTATCCGAATTTTTATAACGATGAAGACACAAGTAAAATAGATACCCCCGTCAAATCCCCCAAGATAGAACCCCCTCACGCTTGGGAAGGCAAAATTGGAAATGCGGAAGTAACCGTCGATGTAAAAGAACCAGATCCTGGAGCTGATTTCAAGTCCCAATGGGAAAAAATGAATAAACAAGAAAAACCTAAGAAGAAAAACTCATCTAGATTCCACAACGATCGCGAAAAGGAAGAAGAGAAAGAACAAGGCTCTGGATTCGAGATACATTTTAAATGGTAGAGGGGATTAGAAACCCCAAGAAAGGCCGACTTCACCATACTGAGTTCTTCTATTGAAGAACTGCCCCTCGTATGAGTAGCCATGGTGGTAGTCGACATAAAGACGCATTTTGCGCCCCACACCCTGCAGCTTACTGATCTCATAACCCAGCTTCAACGTCATATCTAGGTCCCAGTGGCGCTGCTGCCAGTTCTCTAAATGGATCGCAAAAAATGGCGTCCCATACAACCTGTGGTAGTCGAACTTGCTGCCCAAAATCCTCAGCTCTATGCCGTATTCAATGTAGAGTGGTTTAATTTTGAAAGAATCATCGCTGTGGAAAACAACCCCCGGACCAAAATATCCCCTCAGTCCACTGGAAAACTGATACGAAGTAAAGAAGTCAATCGCTTCCATACTGGGATTTTTGCGTCGATGCACCTCTTTGCGGTGGTTGCAAAGGAACTCATCTCCCAAGTGAGAAGAAATATGATACACCCTTAATCGGAATGACCATCTATCAAAGGCATAAGTCAGAGGGATACCCACCAAATAGTCCGTATTGACAAGCTCGCAGGTCTCATGTTTAGGCTTATGAGGAATATTCGAGTAGTTGAAAACAGACCAGATCCCCGCTTCAATCCCAATCTGCAAATCGCCATGCCAATGCATGATATCGATCCAGCGGAAAATCGGGAAGTCATCTCCGAGTGACACCGCCGCACAGACATCGCCGCAGACCTTATCACCAAATCTCAGGGCAGCTGAGTTAGTTGGCTGTCTTGGGTCAGCAACAAGCGGAGCAAATAAAACCGTAGACTGAGGGAACCATACACCGCTCACTCTAGGCTGCTCTACGTATTGTTTGCGGGTCTCTAACTCCTGCTTGGTCACATCCGTGGCCTCCACAGACTTGACCCCTGGCAAATCCTTCACAAAAGAAATGATCGACTTGGACAACAAATCGTTATGGGGCAGATTACCCAGCAATACCTTGTGGTCCTTAACAATGACCACCACCTGATACTCATAATAATGAACATCGATGAGCGCCTGGATATACCCTTCAAGATAAGGATCCGTCGCATCCGCAAACGTAGAGACAGGCAAATTATCTGCCCGCGTCAACACCTCGCTATCGATTCTAGCAATGTAGGCATCATCAATCGTCTCTGCACATAGAGAGAAGCAACACAAAGATGTACTTAAAAACGCAGTCCAATAATTACTCAAAGCCACCCTCTATTAAAGGCTCCTTACGGGGAGCCTATAAAACTCGGCTAGCCCGATAAGTTATCTATAAAGGACTGAAGTGTTTATATGCAAAAAAATTTTTATATATTTTATAAAATCTAGACACAGAAGCGATTATCTCTCCGGAAAATCGCTTCTCTTGTTTTAAATGGGAAACTTCCTTTACACTGCACACTCGGAATGGAAATTCCTTAAGCTTGTCTAACAGACTTTTGGGGCAATAGCTCAGTTGGTTAGAGCAGCGGACTCATAACCCGCTGGTCGCAGGTTCAAGTCCTGCTTGCCCCATCTTTAAACGGTGCAGTAAAAAGCACCTTGCAACTGGAACTTCTGTCTATGAAAATTGCAGCAGTACTATGTTTGGTGTTTGGCGAAGCGTTGGCTATTTTTGCTGAACTAATGGCTGCTAGGCTGTACACAGGGGAAGGGGATCATTCTTATTGGTCCATTTTCATAAAAGCTTTTATTGCCGTTACCTTCGCCGGAGCTCTTTTAATTGCCGGTTATATGCTGGGTGCAAAATCATTTAAAAGTATCTGGGTCGTTATTGTTTTGTCGATCACGCCCATTTTGATTCTTGAGCCCATTCTGGGCTATACCCTGTTTGGAACATTACCTTCCCGTGGCGCATCTGTGGGGATGATTTTCGGAACCCTTGGATTTATTGCGACCTGTATATTGTGAAGGCAAGTATTACTGTCTAGTTGCCTCAGCTTGTAAAATTTCGAGTTCTATCTCTCCGCAAACCATTGGACGTCTATTAAATTACACCCAAACATCACAATGGACAGAAATATCTTAAGCTACTTATTATCACAACCTTTAGGTGTGCTTTATTTCCAAAAGTAAAGCCACCTGCGAACTCATAACCTGGTGGCGATATATGACGATTTTAATTCAAAAATGGATTGTTTTTTGCGGTGATGTCTCAAACGTTATCTTTGGAAAGAACCGATCTTTGAATCCCTCACGTTATATGCAGTGCTTCTTTGTGCTATTATTATTGAGCTCTGCTTCTCTCTTTGGAGAGGAACGTCCATTGCAAAACAGACCTCATCTTACCCCTGAAAACGTTCTTGGAAGTGCTTTTTCTAGAGATGTGTTCAAAGATATTAAAGTGGCTATTGTGGGTTACTGCCCCCCTGCTCCCATACTACGCAATTACAATCCCGTCAATTTGACAGATCAATACTTTTTCCTCGTACCTTCTCCATGTGTTCAGGTTTGTACACATAATGGGATCAAGTTTCTCTCTATCTCGCATATCTATGGAGGCGCTCCTTCTTCTGCACTCGTAGAAGACCTTGCCTATTATGGGATCAAATACATTCTCGCTTATGGTTTTGCGGGAGGCCTGGGAACTAAGGGGGTGAAAAAAGGAGATCTTTATTTGGTCAATGCTTCTTTAGTAAGAGATGGGACAACGCCTCACTACACAAAAGAAGAGGTTGTTTACCCCGATGCATGGCTGAACCAAAAAATCCTCGACACTGCACAACAGAATTCCTCTCTCGGAAATATCCATTTACTACAGGTGATGACAGATGATGCCATCTATCAGGAGTATGAGTCGGACCTAGATGAAGCAGTTGCTCACAATTGCGATATTGTTAATCTTGACTGTTCTCATCTTTTTGCAGCTTCAAAATATGTGGGTATAGCCGCAACACAATTTGGTGTTGTTTCTAATGCACGAGAACCTGCAGGCGATGAAAAGACAGATGATCTCGCAAATACCCTCATTCGCGATGATGCCTCCCCTGAGAATCCCCTCATTCGCGTAAATGACATCATTCAGTTTTATGTGGAAACACTTTTGCCTGAACTTTAGTATCGCGTGGTTAGGCAGGCACATGTACCCAAAATGACTCAAAAATTAGTTACTAGATTACCTCAAAGCCCCGCTTGCCTCTTTTCTCTTTATTTGTGAATCAAGTCGATTTAAATATTTTTTCAACCTAAAATTAAGCTTGAAAACATAAAATTATAAATAATAATTACTTTAACAATTAACTTTCTTTTATTAATGAAAACAAACAGATAATAATGTATAATTATGGCCGTTACTTTAAACAAAATTTATTAGAAGATCAACTTTTAAACAAAAGGAGTTTTTATGGTACCAGGCACACTCATTACTATAAACAGCCAATCCCAACAGCAGCCTAGCCAATTTCAACGCCTCGCTCAAACATCTCTCCCCTTCCTCAGCTTGTATAAACCCCTCAGCCAACCTATTGCCATCGCTAGCGGCTCTATTCGCACCCTATTGTCTGCAGGAGAACTTGTGGAGAGTATCCGCCAGGGTAACGCTCAAGCCATCCCCTTGAATATCGCCAATACCTGCCTTTCGACCCTTTCTGTAGCAGGGACAGTGTTTGCACATCCTATAGGGATGCTGCTCTCATCTGGACAGGATTCTGTCCGAGAACTTTTGGCACTCGCAAGGCATGTGCAGGATGGAAAAAATACTGAGGCTATGGAAAGCTGTGGACACCTTGTCAATAATATCCTCTTCACAACAATGCTTCTTGGCGGAGGCTCTCAATTAGCCGCTGCCTACTTCGGAACACAGGCATTAACAGCTCTCTACCATTCGATAGCCGAGTTCAAACAAGGAAACTACATCGAAGGTAGCGGACATGCTTTAATGGCTCTTCTTCGCTCCTACGAATTGGGATCCCAAATGCAACCTCTGCTTCAGGAAAGAAATGACCAGGAGAATTTCCAGGAAAAAATCACTCCGAAAGATGAAAGCATCGTCCCAGCCCATCCCCAAGGAGAAAATCCTCAGATTCTGCCAATATTAGAACCCGAGAAAACACAAGATGAAAGCATCGCTCCAGCTCAACCTCATGAAGAAGTTGCTCATATTCTACCCGTATTAGCACCTGAGGAAACACAAGATGAAAGCATCGCTCCAGCTCAACCTCAAGAAGAAGTTGCTCATATCCTACCCGTACTAGCACCTGAGGAAACACAGGCAATACCAAATAAAAACTGTTCTTATGACATCATCCCAGATACTGCTCAATACAAAGGTTGTGATTACACAAATGCCATCCGAGTAGAAAGAGGGATCTCATTGGATCAAGCGTTCGAAATTGCAAACAACGATCCAGAGATTGATTACTTTGTGCATATAAAAGGATGGGGTATTGTTTTAGAGATTCCACCATACGTGAAATTTGACCCCTCTAAGGATCCTCTGAACCTCGTTACCGATCAATCTTACCGGTATGGCTATGATTTCGAAGAATTAAACAAATACTATTTCAAAGAATTAAACGTAAACTATTGCCGCATTTTTTCACGTGGAGATACTGTCTTCTTTAAGAGTGAAGGAAGATGGCTAGGTACAGCTCCTGGCATGGCTGACACCTATATCAAAAACAAAACATAAGTGATTCAGAGCGATTTCTGGCAAATGCAAGGTTCAGAGTCCTTCGCAATTACAACCCTGAAGTTCTAAACTTCAGGGTTTTTCTTTTATAGACACTCACAAAACGCAAGAAAGTAGCTTTATCTAAACAATCTGCTTGCCCAACTCTTATCCATTTATAGATAGAATTTTTTTCTTCATCGCTCTATGCTGATTCCTAAAAACATTTGGCAAAGAAAATATGGACATTACTCCTACAAATAGTTCCCTGTTACTGTACCAAACGGAAGATGGCCAAACTAAGATCGAAGTACGCCTTCAGGACGAAACCGTTTGGTTAAACCAAGCGCAGCTGAGTGAATTATTTGACAAAGACCGAAGAACGATCGCTGAACACATACAGAACATATTTACAGAGAAGGAATTAGAAGAAAATTCAGTATGCCGGAAATTCCGGCATACTGCCTCAGATGGCAAAAATTATCAGGTGGTGCACTACAACCTGGATGTGATTATCTCAGTAGGGTACAGAGTCAGTTCGCACAGGGGCACTCAGTTCCGTATCTGGGCAACTAATCGATTGAAAGAGTACTTGATCAAAGGCTTTACACTTGATGATGAGCGACTTAAGCAAGGAGGCGGAGGCAATTATTTCCACGAGCTTTTAGCCAGGATTAGGGACATTCGGTCTTCTGAAAAAGTGTTCTGGCGCAAAATCCTCGACATCTATGCCACTAGCATCGACTATGACCCAAAAACGGAAGGGTCAAAGCAATTTTTTTCGGTCGTACAAAATAAGATGCACTGGGCAGCTCATGGTCATACAGCCGCCGAAATCATTTATGCTCGCGCAGATGCAGAGAAAACAAACATGGGCCTCACCTCTTGGTCTGGTAAGAAACTGCGAAAAACTGATGTGGAAATTGCTAAAAACTATCTCAACGAAGAAGAACTGAAAGTCCTCAATCTGATCGTATCTCTATACTTAGATTTTGCTGAGTTACAAGCTTTAAGCCGCAACCCCATGTACATGAAAGATTGGATTATCAAACTTGACGATTTTCTAAAGATGGCCTCTCGAGATATTCTCTTTCATGCTGGGAAAATAAGCCATGAA
This sequence comes from Chlamydiota bacterium, assembly GCA_023269355.1. Classification (GTDB taxonomy): domain Bacteria; phylum Chlamydiota; class Chlamydiia; order Chlamydiales; family Rhabdochlamydiaceae; genus CAJCIW01. The sequence continues at coordinate 32,507 of JAHFTO010000004.1, forward strand.
GAGGCTCTCGATAAAGCCAGTGTCGAATATGCCAAATATCAACAGCAAGTACTTGAGGCTCCGTCTTTAGTAGAACAACATTTCCTTGAAACCATTAAGGAAATTGAGAATGCAGCATTAATCAAGCCCTTAGACAACTGAATAATAAAGTCTCTAAGATGATAGTTAAGTGAAAAAATATTATATTAACTTAAAGCTGATTTTATTTTTGGTATTGATGAGCGGAAATTCTCTATCAGCAAGCAGCAGTAATCGTCCGGGGATTCAAGCAATCATTTTTGATTGCGATGGGGTTTTGGTCGACACTGAATACTTAAAATTCTTGGCTTGGCAAGATGCCTTGTCTCATCACAATGTAGAATTTTCTATCGAAGAATATACGCCTCTTGTCGGACATAGCTCAAAAGCCATCTTTCAAAAGATTCAAACTGCAAAACAGTTAGAGCTTCCCGAAGCGATTCTAGAACTCAAAAACCGTAAATACACAGAACTGCAAAATCAGGGAGTTCCAGCAATTGCACAGATGGTTGATTTTGCGCATTATCTCTCTGCAAACAAAGTAAACTTGGGGATTCAATTAGGCCTAGCTTCTTCTGCTCCAAAAGAAGAGATCTTCACCAATTTAAAACAGATCGGATTGGACACAGTTTTTGATCTCATTATTTCAGGTTCAGACGATCTCGATGAGTACACAGATCCCGAGGGCAAGAATAAGCCCAAGCCCTACATCTATATCGAGGCAGCAAAACGGATGAAGGTTTCTCCTGAGCTGTGCATTGTCTTTGAGGATACTCAAGCAGGGGTCGAAGCAGCTGCAGATGCTGGTATGATGGCTATTGCCATCCCTAATCGATTCACTTTAAATCAAAATTTTTCCAAAGCAAACCGTATCATCTCCCATGAAGATCTGAACTCATTCAAAACTTTAAATCTAGCGAGGTAATGATGCCTTATACGATTGTGCTCACTCCTCCAGAAGGCCAAATCCCCAAATATGAAGAAGTATCTCAAACGCTTTACAGCCACTATGAACCCAGATACCTTCTTTCTGCTGAAGGGAAGTCATTTCCTCACATCACCGTTGTCCAATTCGATTGCGATAGCGATGAGCTGGCCTATCGGGTTTGGATAGAGATGTGTGATAAGATGGAAGAGAAGGAATTTCAACCTTTTGTTCCCCCATTCACTGGCGTCTCTTTTGTAGATGGGGTTGGTCCCTATAACGGAACGACATGGGTAGAATTATCCGTTGCAAGAGGAAACGAGACCTCTCCCATCATGAAAGTGCATCACGCTGCTCTTGAGGTGCTCAAATCTTTCCAATTACAGCCTTTGAATGCATCTGGCAATAATTACAGGCCCCATCTGACCCTAGCTCGCATCGTCATGCCAAAGCAAATGGAAGTATGGGCTAAGACTCTCTTCGAAAATACGGGTCATTTCGGACTTGAATTTGGTGTCTCGGACGAAAAATGGCAGTTTGCACGATCTATGGGAACTTACCCTGTAGAAAAATAAATATCTTAAAAAAATCCACCTTAAAGGTTTGCTAAACGGCAGCATATTTTTTTTCTGGTGTATTTAGTACGTATACGTATAATAAAAGCCTAAAACAAACCAGGAGCACCTTTATGTTCACACCCAGCTTGGGATTTGTCCTTTGCTTTGTCTCCAACCCACAGAAAAGCAGCCTCTTTTATCAAAAGATTTTTGAAATGAAGCCCATAGAAGAATCTCCCACATTCGTCATGTTTGCTCTGAAAAATGGCGTAATGCTTGGACTTTGGTCCAAACATACGGCTGAGCCTCGCGTTGAGGCACCAGCTGGCGCTTTGGAGATATGCTTTCCTACTGAAAATATAGATGCTCTGTATGAAGAATGGGGGGGAAAACAGGTCACTGTTGCCCAGAAACCCACAGATATGGATTTTGGACGCACTTTTGTGATTTTAGATCCCGATGGACACAGAATCAGAGTTTATAAACTCTCTGAGGCAAATCGATGACAAGATATTGGATAGGAGTTGCCTCGCATGAACATGTTCAAAGAGGTATTCAAGGTGGATTCGCCCAGGTTTGTCACGGAAAAATAGGAACCTTAAAATACATGTCTGAAGGAGATTGGATCATCTACTACTCTCCGACGTATCATTTTGGTAGCAAAGATGCGTGTCGCTGCTTTACAGCTATTGGGAAAGTGGATCAAGGAGAACCCTATCCCTTTGAAATGAGTGAGGATTTCATTCCTTGGCGAAAGAATGTAACCTTCCTAAAATCAGAAGAAGTTCCTATTGAACCACTATTAGAAAAGCTTACTTTCATAAAAGACAAGAAGAAGTGGGGATTTCCTTTCAGAAGAGGTTCTTTTGAAATCTCTCGCCCAGATTTTGAATTAATCGCAAAAAGAATGGGGGCCCTTCAATGAAAGAAAAACTCAATTTTAAAAAGATCAGCGTTCATGAAGGCCCGAAGCAGAGTCCAGGCTTTCTTCTATGGCATATCAGTACTACATGGCGAAGTAGCATTGAAACAGCTCTTCAGACTTTTGGCTTAACCCATCCTCAGTTTGTGGTGCTAGCAACAACGGGTTGGTTAACTAGAAATGGTGATCCCATTAATCAAATAGCAATTGGCAAAATGGCAGGATTAGATCCAAACACAAACTCCCAAATCCTAAAAGGGCTTGAACAAAAGGGTTTAATAAAAAGAAATTCCGCTTCCGATGGACGTGCAAAAAATGTCTCGTTAACACCCAAAGGATCTCAAATACTTGAACGTGCGCTACCAGCTGTAGAGCAGACCGATGCCCTTTTTTTCAATTCCCTTAAAAAGAACGAAATCAGCGTATTGATTCAGCTTTTTCAAAAGCTATTCGAACCACCTGTGATATAGAAAGGCTTAAAAATTTACGGACTAGAAAATTAGCATCTGATAAATTTTTCTTACCTTACCTTGGCAGGCTCCTATGAACAAGGTCATTAATGATCCAAAAGTTCCTGTTTTTTTTACAGGCACCGGATTGATGCTTGCTCAAACGCCCATCGTCACAAGCCTAAACAGGGTGTCTGTGATCTGCTGTTACTCTAATGTTTCCATGCTAGAGTCTATTTCCCAGATCTATTCCGGAAAAGCAGACGGAATACCGAAAAATTCTTCTCTGCATTTTCTGAAAGGAATCAGCGGACATTTGACAAAAGAAACAGTGCGTGTAGGGTACAAGGTCAACGGCATCATCATCAAACCGCAAATTGATCAGTACTTCCAATCACAGCCCCTTGCAACAATGAAAGCCGACCTTACGTTTGCAGGAAGTCTCGCTCTTGCAGAAATGGCTATTAATCCCGCTGATACTCTACGGACGATGTGGCAAGCAGGAGAAAAGATGAGTAGTATACCCAAGGGAAATCTCCTGTCTCATTTGTACAAAGGATCCACTGCAAATGGTTTAAGACAATTTGGTACCTGGCTGGGTTTCCCCGTCTCAGAACGTGTTTGGTCTAATGTACTCGAAAATTACTCCTCTTTAGATCCTCACTTAATGTCTGGAATCATCATCAAATCTTTCCCCCAATCTTTTCAGATTACAGGGCCTGTGTGGATCTTCGAGAGACTCAAAAACGAGCTGCAATACCACGTCAAATTAGATCATCCGTACAAAAGATTTCATTATACCCAAGTATTAAAGCACATCTTGGATCAGCAGGGCTGTGTCGGGCTCACTAGAGGCTTTATGCCTAAAGTCCTCAGTAACTGGGTGCTGATCATTGGAGCAAATTACTTACTAGAACAAGGAAGAGCGATACAGAAAAGGCAATAATATTGCTTTTCATTTCAAAAAAATTCCCTTTCCCTATTTTTTGCTCATAGATAAAGTCGAGTAAAACACATCAGGGAAAATGCAATGGACAAAAGAAATCCAGTAAAAGGCAAAGTCGTTTTTATCACAGGCGCATCGAGTGGGATAGGCAAGGCTTGTGCAGAACAGTTTGCACAGCTTGGCGCCCATGTAGTGATCACTGCGAGAAGGCTAGACAGGTTAAACACCATTGCCGCGGAACTCTCTTCTAAATATGGAATTAAATGCACTCCCCTAGAGCTTGATGCTCGCGATAATGCACAGGTAGAGTCTATCTTCAAAAAACTTGCCGCGGACAAAGTGGAAGTGGATATTTTGATCAACAATGCGGGTTTAGCCCTGTCTACGGACAAATTGCAAGATGGAAATCCCAGCAATTGGGATACGATGATCGATACCAATGTGAAAGGGCTTCTTTATGTCACTAGAGCCGTGCTCCCCTCAATGATTAAGAGAAATTCAGGTCATATCATCAACATTGGATCTATTTCAGGGCATGATTGCTATGCCAGTGGAAACGTCTATTGCGCCACAAAGCATGCAGTAAGGGCCATTAGTAAATCCCTGCGGCTGGATCTATTTGGCACTGCAATACGAGTCAGCGAGATTGATCCAGGCGCTGTGGAGACAGAGTTCAGTGAAGTGCGTTGGAACGACAAAGATAAAGCAAAAATGCTGTATGAGGGCTTTGAGCCACTAGTTGCTGATGATATCGCTGACACTGTTGTGTATTGCGCAACAAGACCGCCGCATGTGAATGTGGCAGAGATCATTGTTTTCCCTCAAGCTCAGGCTTCTATTGCTCAGATTTATCGAGGAGAAGCAGCAAAAGATCCATTTGGGGTCACTAAGTAAGAAACCATGGAAAAAAGTGCAGAGCTCATTGATCAGGCTAAATCAACAGGTCATTTTGCTGTGATTTATCGAGGCTATCTTCTGCCTGGCAAGGAGGCGGATTATCAAAATGCCTGGCACGTTGTGGCTCAATATTTTGTCAAACATCGAGGTGCGATCGGCTCCTGTTTGCACCTATCCTCCGATGGGATGTGGATCGCCTACTCAAGATGGCCGGATAAGAAGACCCGGGATGCTTCATGGCCAGGAGAGAATGCCCCCTCGAATGCCCTTCCTTGTGAAATCCAAAAAGCAATTATCACCATCCAGAATTGCCTTGATCCAGAAAGGAAATTGCCCGATATTTGTATGGAAGTTGTGAAGGATTTTCTCATTCTATGATAAAAAATATGCTTTGCGCGGCAATACTAGCGGGCTCATTGAATGGGACTGCTTGCGAGATCGCCATCGGGTCGACGAATCCCATCAAAATTCAAGCGGTCAAAAATGCCATCGATAACGAGAAGGTGCGCGTAGTGCCCTGCTCTGCGACCTCTAAAGTGCGATCTCAGCCTCTTTCTGACGAGGAAACCCGGCAAGGGGCGATCAACAGGGCCAAAGACTGCTTAGAAAAAACAGAGTCTGCTCTGGGGATTGGCTTAGAGGCGGGGATTGCTTTACTAGAGGGCAAAGTCTATCTTTGCCATTGGGGCGCCATCGTCGACAGAAATCAAAATGTCTATTGTTCCAATGGACCTCTTATTCTCCTACCTAAAGAATTTGAGAAGCTATTATTAGACGGCCAGTGCTTAGAAGACATTATGCATCGCGCTAAAGGCATTGAACATCTAGGGACCAAAGAAGGCGCGATCGGAGTGTTTACCCAAAATCGCTTAAATCGAGAGCAAGTCTTAACGCAGATCGTCAAAGCTCTCATTGGTCAATATCACTACTACCACCACGAATAAGGAGCTTTTTTCTTGGAACCATCTGAATATGTCACCATCGTTGTCATCGTCCCCGAAACCCATGCCGATGCACTCAGAGAAGTGATGGGACGAGCTGGAGCTGGGAAAATAGGCAACTACTCCCATGGCAGCTTTTCTGTAAAAGGCATTAGCAGGTTCATGCCGCTAAAAGGTTCCAAACCGTTTATTGGCAAAGAAGGAATTCTTGAAGAAGTTCTCGAAGAGAGAATTGAAACCATCTGCAATCGCTCCATTTTGGAGCATGTCCTAGAAGAGATCAAAAAAGCGCATCCTTATGAAGAGACGACTATTGACATTTACCCTGTGTATGAAATAGGACTTAAAAGAGCAAAAGAAAAGTAGCAAGGGAACATATGAAGTCTTCATTTGTCTATTCACCTATAGTGTATTATTCCATCGTCCTATTCTTTTCCCTAGCTCTTGCGCCTTTTTTTTCCTATTTTAGTTATCGCGACCAAGTCGCCAAAATACAACCTCTTGTTCTTTTTAGTTTGGTTGTGCCTTGTATCACGGCACTTGCCATGATTTTCCTATCAGGGAATAAGGAAATGATTCAGGACTTTTGGTCAAGGTTAGGTCTCTTCAAAATCCAACTCAATTACCTTGCGTTCCTTGTATTTCTAATGCCTTGTATCGTTCTTCTTGCCACTACGATCTCTTTGCTATTTGGTTACTCCGCAGATCAATTTCATTTAGCTGAAGGGTTTAGCGTGATGAAAGGATGGGGTCTCTTAGGTATTTTCCTTCCATTGTTGCTTGCCCCACTCATTGAAGAACTTGGCTGGCGAGGATACGGTGTTGACAGCCTCAGATCGCACTTCAATTTGTTCAACACTTCAGTTATTTTTGGCATTCTGTGGGCCCTATGGCACCTTCCCCTCTTCTTCATCAAAGGCTACTATCAGAATCAACTTTGGGACTTAGGGATCATCTATGTGATTAATTTTTTTGTCAGTGTGTTCATAGTGGCATTTCTGATGAATTGGATCTATTATCACACCCATCGAAGCATCCCTGCGCTTGTTTTATTCCACTGCATGTTAAATCTTTCCTCGATCCTATTTAGAACAACCCCTGTCACAAAGTGTATCGCAACCGTCTTGCTTGGATTTGTATTAATCATCGTCTTAATCAAGGACCACGCTTTCTTCTTTGCCAGCACAAACCACTCCTGAACGATTAAATAAATTATTTACTAAATACTCGGAAAGAGTGCTTTGTGCTATATTCTTTCTCTATTTGAGAGGAAGTGTATGCCGTTTTTCATTTCTACTGCTGCAGTCTGCCTGATCGCTTGCCATGGAGGCCCCGCCGATCATTTTGCGACCTTTGCGGAAGCACTATCCCAAGACATCGCCACTCAAATTTATGCAACAGGACCTGCCCTAAAAAAATTCGAGGAACACGGCATTCAAGTTCAAATTCCCTTTTCTCTTGATCACATTTCACCCGAAGAAGAAGACTCTCTCGCTGAGCAAATTGCAGATTCTTGCTCGAATGCTTCAGTTGTCATCACAGACATGGGCCACCCTTTTGATATCAAAGTGCAAAAAGCCTTAGCGCGTAGAGCTGTGCATGTGACCAGACTTGCCTATTACGACAATCCTGAGGCCTATGTCCCCGGCGGCTACTCAGCAGTCGCAGCTGAGGTCATGCAGGTAGCTCAAGGCGTTCTATTTGCCAACGCAAACCTAGCCCAAGAAGAGATCTACCAAGCTCCCGGTGTGAAAGTGGATTTTGGCAGCCGGAAAAAAATCGCAGTAGGCTATTACCCAGCTCACCAAGCGGAAAAAATCGCAAAACGCCGCAAGCAAGAGCAATCCTCTCTTCGCCAAGCATTATTTCAGAAAAATAACCTCGAAGATACAGGCCAGAACATTTTGGTGTATTTTGGCGGGAACAATGAGGAATATTATTCCAAGACATTTCCCGCTTTCTTATCGATCTTAGAAGAAGCAATAGAGCAGAAAGATTGCTCTGATTTAGTGATTGTTCTGCAACAGCATCCCGGCGCAAAAAAACAAAATCTCGACAGAAATTTACTGGAAGATTGGCTCAGTAAACAGAAGAACCCTCATGCGCCCAAGGTAATTATCTCTGACTTTAATTCGGATATCGCTCAAATTGTGGCAGATGGCGCTCTCTACTATCAAACAAGCATGGGTCCTCAGTTTGTATTAGCAGGTATTCCAACCCTGCAAATAGGTCATGAGACCTATGAAGATATCTTAGTGAAAAATCGACTTTGCCCATCGATCACAAGTGCAGATCAATGGAATCAGGTTATAGATAGTTTAGATCAACTCAATCAAGAAGTCCCCCAAGAAGTGATCTTGAAAGGATTAGGCATCAAAACAGATTGGCTGCAAATCCTAGAAAAGGCGATCCTTAAAAATCCCTTTCCTGTTTGATTAGATGTTATAAATCAGCGATATCGATGATACGGTAAAAATAACGGCTGTTCAAGAGAGCATCAGAGATCGGCCCTAGATGGAATAGAACAGGAGAAATTCCATATCCCTTTGGGAGAGCAAGAGAAGCGATTTTTGCTTTCATCTCTTCAATCACTTCCAATCCTAGTTCACGACGACGCATTTTGACTTCGCAGACAAAAAGAGTATTTGAACGGGTTTGAATAAGATAATCAATCTGACATCCCTTTTTCCGACCTGCTGCTGTTTGAATGAAGGGATTATCGATCACAATATCTTGAACATGAATTCCGAGCGCCTTGTAAAGAAGAGGTCGATTTTTGAGCAAAAGGTTTTCTAGCTGGAACCCAAGCATAGGTTCCCACCCGGGCAAACTAGAAAGGGGCACTTCCAAAAATGCACCTTGTTCTATCATGGGTAAGTTAGGCTCTATATAATGCATATAGAATCGAAGATAATTATCGCTAAGGCGATAAAGAGTCGATTTTCCCAACTTACAAGTTTTTAAAGACCAATCAGGATGGTTGCTGACAAATCCACAAATTTCAAGTGCCTTCAGATAATGGCTCAATGTGCCGCTTGGAGAATAAGCGATTGCTTTTTGCAACGTCGCTCTGGTTTTCATCCCTAAGCTTAAAAGGGTGCTGATTTTCTTATAGATCTCTCCTCTTGAACTGAAAAGATCATTAAAAATGCGATCAAACTCCTTCACCAAAAGACCATTTTTCTCAAAACAGAGGCGTTTGATATTTTCATCAGAGCTTTGGTCTGTTTGAATTTGCTCAAGATACCAAGGCACACCGCCAGTGACGCTCAGAATTTTAAAAAAATCGATGTCCGATCCTTTAAAGCCTTGAATCGCGAGCAGCTCTTTGCTTTGAGGAATTGACAGCTCTGTCAACTCCAGATAAAGAGACACTCTACCGAAAAATGCAGTGCTATTGATGATGTTTTTATCAATCCACGTCGAAATAGACCCGCATAAAATAAGAGTTACAGAAGGATGATTCTGTAAAACAAGATCCCACCATACTTTCAATTTGGAAACAAATGTCGGATCTTTTGACCCCATCCACGAAATCTCATCGAAGAGGATAACAGTCGGCTTTTTTGCAAGATGCTTGGATAGATGCGCAAAACCATCGCTCCAGTCTGTAAATGTAAAAGGAAGAAGATGAAATAAACCTGCGAGCTCGCGCGCAAAGCTATCGCGCTGATCCTGTGCGGTTACTCCTTTCACTGGGGCTAAGCCGCTAAAAGGTAAAAATATCTTATTTTTTCCGAATTCTTCTGCAAGACGGCTTTTTCCTATCCGGCGGCGTCCCTTAAGGACAACCAGACAAGCACGACCCGATTTCGACAGGTCTTCCAATCTCCGCAGCTCGTTATTTCTTCCGACAAATGGTTTCATATAGGCCCATATTAGATGAGCAGGATGTTAATGTCAACTTATCCTGCTCAAAACTGACATTTGTCAGTTTTGAGCAGGATGACTTTTCATGGCACTCATTTTAAGTCACTTGTAAAATGCAAGAATTTGTTTTAATGCACTTTTTGGAATATGGGCAAGAAAATGCCTACTAGTAAATGTCTTGCTTCTCCTCAAAAATGCTGCTACGATGGTTCATTACTCTCATGACTTACCTATGACTGAAATATCCACGCAAACCCTCGAAGCTGTTCCCATGCCGACTGGGCCTAATCAAGTAGGCACAGTAAAATTCGATGTGGTGGATGCTTACAGAAAAGATTTTACTTTTCCTGCTGGCAGGCTTATTCCGATCCAGATTTATTTCCCGAAGGGCAATGGCTCGCATACACTTTCTCCCAAACTTTTTGAAGAAAGGGCATCGATCGGGCATTGGGAACCTCTCCAGATGCAGGTTTACAGTAAGAAGGCCGATCTTAGTTCGATTGTGGGAGAGAAGTTACCTCTCATTTTCTTAAATCACGGTAGCAGAGTCCCGCTATCGGACTACTCTTTTGTCGCTGAAGATTTAGCTTCTCATGGCTATGTAGTCGTCTCCATCCAGCACGATCTAACCCTGGATGCAGAAGAGCCTCCTTTTTGGGAGGGAAGAAGCTGCTCAAGAAATGCAAAAGTCATCGACAACATGCTATATGTTTTTGAATGGCTAAAAACTTCTCCTCTTCAAGATAAAATCAACTTCAAACGCGTCGGCTTTATAGGCCACTCGTTTGGAGCAAATTCTATGCTCCCCTGGATCAACCGCGAACTAGATTCTTTCAAGGAAGATACCAGGCAGGCCATACTCCCCCGCAAAGACCAAGACGGCATCAAAGAATGCTTTATCCTGATGGAAGCAACACGATTTTCTTTTGCGCTGAACCATAGATACCCTTTATTTTTTCTCTTGGCAGAAGAAAGAGAGTCCCATCACAAAAAGACAGGCTGCTGCGATCAAATCCTCGGAGCTGGACATGAGCTCCGTTATTACAAAGGCTCGACCCATATTAGCTTTATGGACCATGGGTATATCTGTCCGCCAAAACCCGTTCAATCCCATGAATTCTATTTCCAAGGGACACTGGAAGAAAGAAAAGCATTTTTCGATCAGGTTCGAGAAGACATCCGCACATTTCTGAAAAAACACCTCTCATGAAAATTAGCCACATTACTCTCATCTGTAAAAATATAGAAAAATCCGCTGAGCTTTTTTGCAAGCTGTTTGGCGCTAAAGAAGTTTACTGCAGCAAGAAGAAGAATTTTTCTCTCTCTAGAGAAAAATTTCTCCTGATTGGAGATCTATGGATTGCTTTGATGGAGGGAGAACCTCTAGCAAGATCCTATAACCACATCGCCTTTTGCGTTAAGGAAGAGGAGCTTCCCTCTTTTGAAGCGAAGATCAAAGCTTTAGAATTAGAGATAGCGCCTAGCAGAGCAAGACATCCCCAAGAAGGACAATCCCTCTACTTTTATGATTACGATAACCGCTTATTCGAGCTTCACACGGGTGATCTGGAAACGCGGCTCAATTACTACCAGAATTCTCTAAAATTAAGAGCCGCAGAGAAATCAGAAATGCAGTGGATCAACCATTGCTACGATCAAGTCGAGTTCGTGCATTCTGATTATGACAATGAAATCATTGCGATTGCCGAATGCAATGCACAAAAAGCAGGTCTTGGCCGCCTGGTTAAAATCGATGATGAGCATCTTGAACTCGGCGGCATGTATGTTTTTGAGACTTTTCGCAAGCAAGGGATAGCCAAGGAGATTGTCCAATTTCTTCTATCCCATGTGAAGCCTACTCAAAAAGTCTACTGCATCCCCTTTGAACACCTTTTGCCGTTTTATAAACAATGCGGATTTCTGGATTGTACCCACCTTGAGTCCGTCCCTCCAAAAATCCTAGAAAAATTTCACTGGTGCCAAGAAAAGTACTGTTATCCGACAGCTCTTTTGGTGCTCGAACCAAATCAATAAGGAGTTAACCCATGCAAGATTATGAAGTCATCCAAAAACCCTCGATTATGGTTATTGGGATAGAGTGCCGCACTTCTAATGCACCTGAGGCTGGCCCTCACGACATCTCCAAACATTGGGAAAAGTTTTTCAAAGACGAAATCCTCAGCAAAATTCCCAATAAAATTTCGGATGAAGTCATTGCACTCTACTGTGATTATGAGAGTGATTTTACAAAGAGCTATTCCTTGGTCATAGGCTGTCAGGTCAATTCAATCGATGAAATTCCAGAGAATATGGTAGCGAAGAAGATCCCCGCTGGATCCTATGCTATTTTTCCAGCTATTGGAGAACATCCTAAAACTCTCATCGAAACTTGGGGCCAGATTTGGCAACATCCCCAATTGAAACGCACTTATACAGGCGATTATGAACTGTATGGGCATAAATTTTCAAAATCACCTCAAGAAGTAGATGTCTTTATTGCTGTAGAAAACTCACAAGAGCCCTAGGCTTTGTTCATAGACCGCAGACGCAATCTGTAAATCTTGAATCGCTACACCTGTTAAATCGGCCACCGTGATTTCAGTATCCGATTGCCTCCCCAAGGAAGGATTTGCGATCACTTCTCCTAGCTCCACTAGTTGCTCTTCTTGAATGAGCTTTTGCTGGATCGCATAAGACGTATCCCCAAAGAGCATACACTGGCTGCGGCTATCGACGATCCTTCTATCCGCTTTTGCAAAAATCTGAGGATCTAGTTCTTGTTTGCCAAAGTCATCCGTTCCTACTGCTGTGATATGCGTCCCGGGCCGGATTTGATCCGCAAATAAAAGCGGCTTGGAAGAAGAGGTCGAGGTGACAATCAGATTGCATGCAGCTGCAAGGACATCTAAATCTTTCGCCACTTCGATCTGCCACTCCTTGAGATCTGGGTGGTCTTTCAATTTCCCAGCCTTAACTGGATCACGCCCCCAAATCATAGCACTGCGGCACGTGGTCCCGAATTCTAATAGCTTGAGCTGATAATAGCTTTGAGCGCCTGTGCCAACAATTCCCACACAGGACACATTCTTGGGGCCTAAGTATTTTGCTGCGATGCATCCAGCTGCTGCTGTGCGGATATCGGTCAAATATCCCTCATCGAGTAAAACAGAAAGCAGCTCGCCTGTGCTTTTACTAAAAAGCAACATGAGGCCATTTCCTGCGGGAATCCCTAGTTTGGGATTATCGGAAAATCCTGAGGCAATTTTGACGACATAGTAGCTGCCATTTTTTGCATAGCCGTACTTGATATGGCAGTCTCCAGGAGGATGATCAAAATGCAGCGAGGCCACAGGAGGAATGACAGCCTCTCCTCGGCTATAAATGGCAAAGCCCTGTTCTATCGCTTGTAAAACAGGAGGCAGCGATAAGAGTTGCTCGATTTGCGGACGAGAGAGGATTTTCATTTGTTTCCACACACCAGTTGTCGGATCGTTGCATAACTTACGTTACGGCCTGAGAGGACGATCACGGTGGGACCTTTTGGCTTCACATGACCAAATAGACAGCTCGCAAGAGCAACAGCCGCTGAGGGCTCAATGAGATATTGATGGTGTTCTAGGAACCAACACACAGCTGCTTTGAGCTCTTCCTCTTTGATGAGCGCAATCTCATCTATGCGTGTTTTTAGAACTTCGAAGCACTTGTCTCCAAGCCCTCCTTCGATACCTCCTGCAAGAGTTTCAACTGGAGGCATACGTGTGATCGGTTTATTTTGCTCTAAAGAAAGTTTGAAAGCAGGACACTCTGCAAGCTGACAGACCGTTACATGGGCCTTTGGATTTTTAGATTTTACATACCAGGAAAAGCCAGCAGGCAATCCCCCGCCTCCCATTGGAAGGATGAAGTGGGTCGCTTCCGGAAGATCTTCTAACACTTCCACAGCAATGGTTCCCCCATTGCTTGCCATGATTTTTTCATCATTAAATGCTGTCACCAGTACGAGTTTTTCTTTTGCCGCTTCTTGGATCGTCCATTCTAAAGTGTCGTCATACCCAATAAACTCCGATTTTTTGACTTTGGCTCCAAGCTTAAGCAATTTATCATACTTAGCCTGATCCACGCTTTTGGGGACATACACTGTACAGGGAATATTTAACTCTTTAGCCGCATAAGCGATTCCAAGGCCATGATTGCCCGCGGAACAAGCAGCGACTCCTCGTTTCCTCTCCTCTGCGCTCAACGTGGAAAGGTAATAAAAACCTCCTCTAATTTTAAAAGAGCCTGTGAGTTGCAGCGATTCTAGTTTCAGATACGTTGGATGACCAAGTAATTGGGATAATTCTTGAGAATATTCGATGGGCGTACGGCGAATTTTTCCTTTTAAGAATTCGGTTGCTTGCGCAATCAGCTGATCCATATGGCATTTCCTCATCAATGGAGTTATGTATTGTTTTCTGAACTAAAAGGATGTATTATTTTTCCATATTTTACAAGAACGGCAATTATGAATAGTACAATTGCTTTTTATCAGCAGCGCCTCAATCTAAAAAATGCCTCTTTTACGTTGATCGAACATGAAGATGCGATCGTTGCGACCGTATACAGAATTGTGCAATCCGATGGAACCGAAGTCATTTTAAAAATATGCCAGCGTTCCCATGACTACCTACGCGAAGTGTTTTTCCTAAAGCACTTTGCTAATCAGCTGCCTGTGCCCAAAATTGTTCAGGTCATTGAGCCGACAACAAATATCCATGGGGCAGTTTTAATGCAGTGCCTGCCGGGGACGATTCTCAAAAAAACAGACTTAAATGAAACCTTAGCCTATGAGCTCGGTACTCTTCTTGCGCGCATCCACTTGAATCGAACCTCTGGTTACGGCGATCTCACACAGCCAAAAAGTTTAACTGCAGACCCACGGGTTCCATTTACTGAAAAATTTGAAGAAGGCTTGGATGAATGCGCCGACCACTTGCCTAAGAGTTTGATCGATCAATGCCGTGAGTACTACGACGCCCATTGCGATCTATTAAATTCTGTCGATGGTCCTTGTATGATCCATCGGGATTTCCGGCCGGGGAATATGATTGTAAATAACGGTAAACTCCAAGGGATTATTGATTGGTCTTCAGCGCGCTCTAGTTTTGCTGAAGATGATTTTTGCCCTTTAGAAATTGGAGCGTGGTCTTCGAAGCCCAAAATCAAAACAGCTTTTTTATCAGGATACGCCAGCGTTCGTCCGGTTCCCCACTACCAAGCATTGATGCCGCTACTCCGCTTAAGCAGAATCATTGCCGCCATTGGCTTTATGGTTAAGCGCGGCACGTGGGACGGCAGCAGTTCCCATTTTTATAAATCAAATCGCCATCTTCTGGATGCATTTTTTAAAGAGAATTTATGACCCCATTCATTGATCCCTATTGCGTTTCTGTTTTTGTCGTCAACAAAACAGCTGAAAGCCCAAAGTACCTTCTCATCAGACGCTGCGGAAAATATTTACCCGGCACATGGCAGATGGTCACAGGTGGCATCTTGGAAGGAGAAACCGCGCCTCAAGCGGCCTTAAGAGAAGTTCAAGAGGAAACAGGATTGATCCCCAATGAAATCTATTGTGCTGATTTTGTGGAGACTTTTTATATGAAAAGTCTGGATAAAATTATGTTTGTGCCTGATTTTGTCGCCTTTGTGGATACGATGGATGTAACACTCTCTCCCAATGAACACGACGCGTTTGAATGGCTTTCGTTTGAAGCCGCTAAAGAAAAACTTGTTTGGTCGGAACAAAAAAGGGCGATCCATCATATCCATGAAAATTGTGTTCTGAAAACACCTAACTCTCTTCTTCGAATAGACCCTCAAGAGTTAAATGCAAAGCAATGAAGCAAACAAAAAAGATCGTAGTAACCCCCTACTGTCCAGAGTGGCCAAAAATTTTTGAAGAGGAAGCTTCAAAAATTAAGACGGTCCTTGGGAATAACTGCATCGCTATTCATCATGTGGGTTCTACTGCGGTGCCTGGTCTTGCAGCGAAGCCTGTGATCGATATCATCACTGTCGTAAAGAATGCTAAAGATACCATTCATCCCCTTGAAACTTTAGGCTTCACCTACAAAGGCGAATACAACATTCCGATGCGCTTTTATTTTAACCGCTCGGAAGGTGTTGCTGTGAATCTCCACGTTTATGAAGAGGGCCATCCCGAGATCGAGCTGAATCTTGTTTTTAGAGATTATTTGCGCAATCACCCTAATGCCCGCGATGAATACGCCCGTCTGAAAGAGGATCTTTTAAAAGAAAAGTCCTCCTACGAGAAGAACAACTCTCCTTTTACGGGGTATAATCTGGGTAAAGATGCCTTCATCCAGAAAATTTTAAAGGCAGCCCATTTTAATCGCATTCGGATCCTGAAGTGCACGCACTATGCAGAATGGGAAGCTGCGAAAAGGCTTAGACAAAAATACTTCTTCGATCCTTTATCCATTGCAGACCCCTATACATGGACTTTTGATCATAAAGAGCATGCCCATTTTATCCTCTACCAAGGTGTAGATATCATTGGATATGCGCATATCCAATTTTGGCCAGAGCATCGAGCAGCTCTAAGAATTATGGTTATCGATGAGCCTTTCAGACAAAAAGGTTTGGGCAGCCAATTTTTACAGCTATGCGAGCAGTGGCTAAAAACACAAGGCGTCCGCTCTCTCCACGATGAAGCGCGGCCAGATGCAATCCCTTTTTATCATAAAAACGGGTACGTAGAAATGCCTTTTGCAGATCCTAGTGGCCAGCCGCCAAGTCCGCATGATGTCGCCATGGGAAAAAGCTTGTGAATCGACAGATTCTAAAAAAATAACTAACCCAAAATAAATGTTTTGGTTAGAGTTTGTCGTTGAAATGAGCTTCTGCCGATTTTCAACGAAGCCTTCGTTCTCAAACACTTTCTTAACTGTATGGAAAAATCTCTTTAGCACAATGAGGATTACTCATGTTGGCCACACTCAAATCTCGTTTCTTTTTACTTTGCTTCTTTATCGTCTCCCAGTGCCTCGCTCACGCCGAAGAGAAAACGCTTTTGGTAACCGGCGGTGCTGGCTTCATTGGATCTCATTTTGTCCAACACATGTTTAACAAGTACCCGGACTATCGCATTATCGTCCTGGATGCTCTGACCTATTCCGCAACATCTGATAATATCCCGGAATCGATCCGCTCCTCGCCCCGATTTTCCTTTGTCCACGGGAGCATCTGTGACAAAGCGATCGTGAGCGAGCTGCTTGGAAAGTCCGATTTTGTCGTCCATTTTGCCGCTGAAAGCGATGTGACGCGTAGCATTTGCGATGATGAAATTTTTTATCAGACGAATGTCATGGGAACGCGCAACCTCATGCACTATCTGGTCAAACACAAAGACAAGGTGCAGAGGTTCGTCCATATCTCCTCTTCTGAAGTGTACGGAACGTGTGAAAAAGAGGAGATCGATGAGGACCACCCACTCAACCCGATGTCCCCTTATGCAGCTTCCAAGGCAGGTGCAGATCGAACCGTTTACGCTTATGGATGCACGTATGATCTTCCCGTAGTGATCCTGCGATTTTTCAATAACTATGGACCTAGCCAACACCTAGAAAAGGTCGTCGCGAAATTCATCACTCATGCGCTCACAAAACAGCCCATCTCGATTCATGGTTCTGGCGAACAAATGAGAGATTGGCTGTACGTTATGGATACTGCACGCGCTATCGATGCAGCTCTTCATGTCGAGCATTTTGATTCGATTAAAAACACAGTGATCAATTGTGGAACAGGATGCGCTACTTCGATAAAAACGATCGCAGAGACCATTTGCCTCATCGCCAATTACCCCCCTTGCCATCTCGTCTATACCGCCGACCGCCCAGGTCAGGTCCATAAACACCTCTCCTCAACTCAAAAAGCAAAAGAGCTGCTTGGGTGGGAGGCTCTGACTTCTTTAGAAGAAGGTTTGATCCGAACGATCGCGTGGTATCAACAACATCCTGAATTTTGGGAAAAAGAGATTGGCGATCCTCAAATTAAAAAAGATAATCAGGTCTTAATTTCAGAAAAAATGCAATCTGAGTAGAAAAAATGATTTATCTATGCCGAATTCCTATTACAGTTTGTTTATTGGCCCAAGCGATCATTAGCAATGCAAATGAAAAGGCTTTGCCTAAACACCCTGTCCAGGAGATGAATAAGCAAGTCGACTCTGACTATGGAATTAGCGGAAACCCTGGCGCCGTTAATATTCTGACAGGTTCGGGTGAGCTTGGCAAACTGCTGCATATTCCCAAAAGCTCCGGCGTTCGCCTCGGCGGAGTATGGATGGGAGATTACAATGCTCTCATCAGCGGAGGAGATGGAACTCACCATAATCGGCGGTGGACTGGCAACAGCGCACTTATCCTAGATCTTTATATCGACCTCCAAAAGGCTATTGGATGGAAGGGAGCCTCGTTTGGCACTGAGTTTCTTCAATTTGATGGTCAATCTACAAATCAAGATGCTGGAGTTGTTCAAGGATATAACAGTTTGCCAGGAGACCCTCCTTTGGATCGCTCGGAACTGTACCAGTTGTGGCTGCGACAGGAATTTTTTCATGAAAAACTGGTCATTCGCATTGGGAAGACAGTTCCCACCTATCACTTTAACAACGTATCTAAACCCGTACCGACAGAAAATCCTGCTGTTTCTATTCCATCTGTCAGTGGATTGATCTACACGCCCATCTTTGTCAACACGACATTGGATGGGGCCATTGGCGGTTTTTACAATTCAGTCTATGGCATCGTTGCAACGATCGCTCCCGTTAAGCTTGCCTATGTCAATCTAGGCGTCTTTGATGGCAACGTCGCAAAGGGGGTGCAAACAGGACTTACAGGGCCTCATTTTAATGGCTACTATTTTTCTATTGCAGAAGGCGGATGCGGCTGGACCTCTCCAAAACCCGGCATCGCAGCGATCGGTGCATGGTATCAAAGCGGTCATCTCAAGGCTGGTACACAAAAAGAAAATGGCACTGAAGGGATTTATGCCTTCGGTTCCCAGGCTCTTTGGATTAAAGAGTCCCAAACAACAAGCAAAGGAAATGTTTCGGGTTTTTTTCAACTGGGTTGGAATAACTCCAAAACACTCGATATGAATCTTTATGCAGGAGCGGGTCTGACTGCATTTGCGCTGATTCAAAGTCGTCCTCACGATTCTTTTGGATTTGGTATGGCTTGGTCACGCCTTAACCGCCATCTTTTTTCGAGATATTCAGAATGGATGTTTCAAAGCTATTACCAATTAGAAGTTCACAAATCGATCTACTTTCAACCGGTGCTCAGCTATATTCCCAATCCAGGGGCGCATCCCAATAAATCCAACGTTTTTGCCTTCACCTCTAGGCTTACAGTCATATTCTAAGGCGAGTTCTTAATTCTTAAACCATCTCTAAATTATTTGTTTGCATTTCATCACAAAAAAGATTAGTTATACTCCATATATCTTTGGAGCGAAAAATGCTAAAAAAAATCACCATTTGCTCATTGGTCGCAGCAACTTTACATATCCCGTATATCAGAGGGGAAACATTTCGAGTTCCAGCGACATCTGAAACAGTCACGCTCGGACTATTTACCCTCAATAAACCGCCAGCAGTAAAAATTCACTCGGGCGACATAGTTTCTATGGAGACATGGAATAGCTGTCTGCATGAAATGGTCTACAATAAGACAACCCCTGCTGATGTGGCACAATTTTATCTAGCGCACGATATTCAAAAAAGACGCGGCATGCACTCGCTGACAGGGTCTGTTTACATTGAAGAGGCAGAGCCCGGAGATGTATTAGAGATTCGCATCCTTGATATTAAGCTGAATGACTTTGGATATAATTTCCTAAGCCCAACGCAAGGCATCCTAACAGAGTTCGCTAAGCCAAGGATCAAATATTTCAAATACGACAAACAAAACAATACCACGGAATTTACAAAAGGGGTGTGTTTAAAATTAAAACCATTTCCAGGAGTGTTAGGAGTGTGCCCTCCTCTTGACTGGCCCTTGGGATGGCCCGTCAAACTACAAGCCATGATGGGACAACCGGTGACCGGAGAGTTTAACTCTGTCCCTCCCGGTCCCTTTGGCGGCAACTTGGATCAACCCGAGCTGCAAGCAGGCTCCATCCTTTTCCTCCCTGTATTCCAAAAAGGAGCTCTTGTTTGGACTGGTGACTCGCACGCCATGCAAAGCAATGGAGAAATCGACGTCACAGCATTGGAGACGTCTTATGAATCAATCACCCTGCAATTTATTGTACGCAAAGATTTAAAGGCGGAAGGAGTATTTGACAAAACAAAACGCAAAAGCGGAAGCGCGTTTAGTTGGCCCATCATCGAAAACTCCACACATTGGATGATCGTAGGTTTAAGCGTCGACCTTATGGATGCAATGAGGCTTGCAGCCAAAAATGCAATTGACTTTTTGGTACGCACACAAGGTCTGTCTCCTGAGGAGAGCTATCAATTTTTGAGCATGGTCGGTGATTTTGAGATCGCAGAAGCCGTCAATGTTGTCAAAAATGTAACCGTGCACATTCCAAAGGATGTGTTTAAAGGAACGGGCAAACCCTCCACTCTTTGCCAGGAAGGGACATTTCCACTGCAGACACCCAAAATCAACATGGACGCTCCTTGCGTTCCACAAGAAGGGTTAACTCTTGAATAACAACTCGAGGTAATGGATGAAGATGTTAAAGACCGCACTGATGATCCTCGCGCTACTTACAATTACAGCGACAGGATTTGCTGATAGTTTTACTCTCCAGAATCAAACTTCCTATCCCATGAAGGATCAAAAATCTAAAATTGCAGTTCAATGGGCCACATCTGTCAAGGAAGTCGAACAAAACAACATCGCGCTCATGCATGGGCAAAAAATCAATCCAGACACCCTGAAAATGCTCACTAAATCGGGAAAAACAAACTTAAATATTCCCAAAAATGTGGAATTTTTCAGAGTTCTTGTTTGGTCTAAAGGCCAAAATGAGCCGGATCTTCATACTAATTGGATCGAAATCGTTCCAAATAAAACGTATACTCTAGAAACAGACCATTTAGTCCCCACAGTCCTCATGTCTGGAAGCGGGTGTTAAAGGCTAAGAAGTCATCGCAGTCAGGATGCGGCGTTTGCCATTAAACGTCGCACGGCCGTGCATCGTTAGAATATTATCCAAGACGAGCACATCCCCTCTTTGCCAAGGGAAATAGATCGTGTTCTTATCCATCACATCCATGACGTGGTAGAGATCCTTGCGAGGAATTTTGCTTCCATCTGCAAAGGTAACCTTATGAAGGAGTGTGTGTTTTCGGAGATAGAGTAATTTAGCTCCGAGATAGTTCCACAAGCCCAAAAATTTAGGGTTAAAATCAAAGTGGTGCGCTTGGTTAAACCAGACCATCTCTTGCGTCTGAGGATGAGCAATTGCAGAAGAACATTTTTGGCCAATTTTTATCCAATCATCTCGTGTCCATGTAAAATCGATATTGTTCTCGCGGCATTTGCGCTCGACTTCTTCTTTGTCCTCGGTTTCAAAGACATTAATCCAAGATTTATGGCTCTTATTGACAAAGTTCATAAATGCACTTTTATAGGGGTAGCATGAGATATAATGCAGTCCCTTTTCTACGAACTGATTCCTCACTCTTTCATCGATCTGCTGATAAATCTTTCTAGCGTCGCCTAAGATCGTTTCTCCTTTAGCAACAGGAGGAGTCTCGCAAAAGAAGTAGATATGGCTTGGATAGTGTTTGACATAAGAAAGCTCATTGTGCAGAGGAAGCTTGATCGAAGGTGGCGCTTCTGTAGAAGTATAGACGCCCTCTTTTACAATTTTTCTAGGGCTATCTCCACCCACATACTGGCAAAATTGTCCAAGTTGCAAACCCTTGATCACAGAAATAAAATCTTCGGCCTGATGAACGGGAAATCCGCGGAGCAGTATCCCTCCAAACTTTAGCAGGTGTTCACGAATGAAAATTTGGTTCTCCTGCAAAAGCTCTAAAAATTCAGCAAGCTTCATATTTCCATCCTTTGGCTGTATAACCAAAGGGAGCTGCTCTGCATTCGCGAACTCGGCTTTCACTCTGTCCATCTCTCTCACCCTAAAATTTCCCTCTTGTTTCCTGTGTATAAATTTGCTATCCCTTATTATCAATAGTTAATTTTAAACCGAGGTGTTTTATGCAGATTCCCCCAATAGAACCAACCCACACAACACCTAGCGGAGTTCCTCAGGAACCTTCTCAAACACACAAAGTGCAAGCTAGCACTTATCAATGCGGCACAGACCTGATCTACGCAACAAAGACCGCATTGCAAGAAACTTCGGGCAATGCACCTGTGAGAGATTTCGATAAGCTCATTCTCAACGGCGTTACATGTATCAAATCCAATGGATACATTTTTCCATCGGGAGGATTAAGGGGTTGGGGAACATCAGAAGGCATGGGAAATTGGATGCGCGATGCATTGAAAAACGGCGATATGAAATTGTTTCAAACTCTTTTAAACAGTTATTTTCATATCACTAGGCTGGCTCCGGATCACTTGGGACTCATGCCTTGGTCATTCGATAAGTCAGGTCAAATCTCTAATTTTGACGGTGCAAGCAACTCTGCAACCGATGCCGATGAAGATATCATCTCTACTTTAATCGATGCTGTAGCTAAAGATCCTAACCTAACAATGACGGCAGATGGCGTCACTATGAAGGTGTCTGATCTACTTAAAACAGCAATTAGTAATTTTACCAAGATGGACTGCGGTTCAACAAATGGTCTAACAGGTGGAAGTTTCGGACAGAAACTGGTTCCTGGACTTACGGACTATTTAGACCTCACGGCGCTGACCAAGATGATGAATTACTGTCAGAAAAATGGAATGCCCGAACAGGCCAAGATATTAAATGATGCTATGGTCAGCATGATGAACAACTATGTCAAAAAGGAATTGAGCGCATCGGGCCTGCCCTCTGGTGATCCTGAAGGAGACGGTTCAAGTGCGATCGCCCGCCTTTTGTACCGCATGACCGAGTTCATTGCATCTCCCCTTTCTAAAAATAGTCCCCTGCGCCAAGACGCCATCACCATCGTGCAAAATCTATTGACAAAGGGGTTTAGCCCTAGCACAAATGCAATCCAGATTGCACAAAGCCAGTGGGGAACAACCATTAAAATGAAAACCCCAGGCAGCTACGAACTCGGCAATGCCCAAGCCAGCGCCACCCTCTACATGGCGATGAAACTCCTCAATGATCAAGGCCTGCTTCCCCCTGAATTAGTCTCGAAACTGCCCGCTGTAAAAGCTGCCTTTGATTGCGATATGAATAACCAATTCAACAACCTCCAACAGGACACCCCTTCCCAATATAGCAATAACGGCGACTATTTTGGATTGACGCTGGGCATTTTGTGCGAATCCCTACTCAAAGAGTACTCCTCTTAAATTACTCCGCAAGTTCGGGATAAAACATTTTCAGAAGCTCTTTGCCGATGTAGATTTCATCCTCGTAGGGATCCTCCTTATGGCGATATCCAAGCTCATATTTTGCTCTGAAGTGAAAGGCGTCTTCAGGAATATGATCTTTTCCATTTACCCAATCTTGGAGCGTGGGGTAATCAATGCGACCTGCTGGCATGGAGGGAATATGTCTACGATCGAAAAAATAACCAATGAGAACATCGTCAGGTAGTTGCTCATTTAACTCAAAAATTACCTCTTTCTCACGCACAAGCATCTCTGCTAGGTCCATAGAAAGAAAAAATCCCGAACCCGTTACAAAAGGGATCATGCCGAATTGAGGAACCCATTCCTCAGGTAAGTGCAGCTGCATCCCGCAATAACATTGCTCTTTGGGCAAAGTTTTTACAAAATTGAGCAGTCTTGGGAATACATAAAAGGAGGAAAGATTGGTTCTTAAGATAAAGTCGAATTCTTTGAATCTCGGCAGCATCGCTTCTATGGACAAAATTGTTTTGTTCAAAATACCTGGAACGTAGTTTTCTTCTGTTTTAACGAAGAGATCATCGCCTACGATTTCAAAGGGGGTGCTTATGTCTGGATTTCCTCGAATGAAATAGACTTCAAAATGCTTTGGATCTGAGCGCATATACCTTTTCCATTTCTTTTGCAGCTCGATGAGAGCTGGCATATCATCATTGGCAATAATTAAAATGAGGACTTTGGGTTCTTTACGCTCCAATTCTTCAGAAAATATCTGAGTGGTATTTATACCCAAACAACTTGAAGACTTGGTTTTTGGCGACGTCGGGTTTACCTCAGAATCTCCGTTCTCACTCGCGCCTTGCCTATCGGCAATGGTCACTCGTTCCGAACAGAAATTCTGAGGACCCTCCTTGCCAAATTCCGAAGTCTTCAAGTTGTTTGGGTATATGAACAAAAGAAATAGCATGAATAGGATAGGAAATCGTGTTTTCATTGGTTTTTCTCACTTGTATTGATCGATATAATTTTGTTGGAATTGAATCGAAGTTTCCATAATTGCTCTAAACGCGGGAATACTGATTTCTACAGGAAGCCCCAGTTCGATGGAGCGTGCCACGATCTTTTGCTCCTGATCTGCCACTCTCTGCCGATCATCAGCGATTCGGGTCGTTCGCGACTTTAAGTCGCCTGCACGTTTGACATAGGCTGTGCGCTCAGCCAACAGTTCCAATATTTGATTATTAATGCGGTCCATTTCCACACGGATAGCACCGATATCGTGACATTTTTCTTTAGCGATTTCGTAGAAGGTGTGGATTGACTGCTCGCTTGCAACTACTCCATGGAAGTGCATAGCTGCAAGTGTTACAAATATCCAAAAAAATTTCATCAAGATCTTCCTCGAAAACATTTTTTTTGTGTTACTGAATAGTTTTTTATCGACCAATTTTACAGAATTTCATATCTTGTGCAACTGCATTATTTTAAGAAGTACTGTGATTGAGATGGATAAAACGCTGCATATCAGCTTTCAAAAAGACCCGCTGACTCTTGACCCGCAACAGAGCAGCGACTCGACATCATCGGCATTGATTTTTCTCCTTTACAAGGGACTGACACGATTTTCTGCCGATCATACCATCCACTGCGACCTGGCGGACTCTTATCACAGCTTGAACGGCTATAAAAAATATGTCTTTCAATTGGGCAAACATTGTTGGTCGGATGGCACACCCATTACAGCCCACGATTTCGTCCACTCTTGGAAACGAGCGATCTCTCCTCAATTTTCAGGATCAGCGATGAATTTTTTCTGCCATATCAAAAATGCCGAAAAAGCGAAAAAAGGATTGCTTTCCCTAGATAAAGTCGGCATTTACGCAGAAAATGATTCCACATTGATCGTCGAGCTAGAACACCCCTGTCCTTATTTCCCTGAGCTCACTTCCTTTTGCTCCTTTTTTCCCACCTCCTCGAAAGCAAACAAAAGCAAAGCCTTCTCTACCTATAGCGGCGCCTTTTATCTGCAGAGTTGGAATCCAGGAGAATCGCTGCTACTAAAAAGAAATTTTCTCTGTAAGGATCCTGGGCAACTGGACGCCATCCATATCCACATTGTTCCTGACGAAAAAGAGGCGTTTAGCCTATTTGAAAAGGATCAGCTGGATTGGATTGGAGATCCCGTATCTCCCCTTCCCGTCAACTATTTACCAGCTCTTTTTTCAAACAGACAAATTAAACCCATTGCAGGAGTGGTGAGCTGCTGGTTTAATACACAAGAGTCTCCCTTCTCTAACGCAAACTTGCGAAAAGCCCTTGCATGTGCCATCCCCAGAGAAAAGTTGCTTAAAAAACTGCTCATGCCAGACGCCTTGTCCGCCAATCACATCTATCCAAGCATTTTACGCTCTCACGACTCCGCTTCGATAAAAGAATGCCAAGAAACCGCAAAAGAACTCTTCCAAAGCTCTCTGCTAGAGCTGAAGCGAAAACAGCTGAGAATCACGCTGAGCTACGAAGAAACAGATGCATTTTCCCGTATTGCAGCTCTACTGAAAGCTTATTGGGAAGACACCTTCGGTATCACGATTAAGCTTGAGCCACTCAGCTTTAAGGATTTTTTCCATAGAATCCAACACCGTGAATTTCAAATCAGCCTCTTTCGAGTCCTTTCTCAATATACCGATGTCTTCAACTTTTTAGAGAGATTTGAGTCGCGGGATCTTCCCAAAAACTTTTCTGGCTGGGAAAACGCACGCTACAAAACAATTCTTAAGCAGTATCAAAAAACAACAAACCCTTCTAAACGCCAAATATTAGCGCAGCAAGCAGAGCAAATTCTTTTAGAAGAGATGCCTATCGCGCCAATTTATTATAGCCATTACGCCTATATGCAAAAACCTCATGTCCACAATCTTGCCATCTCACCGACTGGGGTGATGCAATTCGATCGCGTGTGGTTAGAGGAAAAACGCAATTCTGCAAAAGAACCTCTAAGAGGATGCTGTAATATTTAGAGGGTGTTTAAAAATTAAGCTTCTGTCGATTTTCGGGATAGGTTCAACTCTCTATGGGAAGTCAGCAGCGGTATCCGCCGATTCTTTCGCTGATGACTTATGAATACTGTTCTCTCGCACCATCATCACCCCGCAACCAATTAACAGCAGACCGCTCAGGATCTTCATCGCATCCAGCGATTCATTCCAAAACAGCCATCCAAGCACCGTGCTAAATAGAATACATAAATAGAGAAGACTGCCGACAACATGAGGAGCCGCAATCGCATAGGCCCGCGTGACCGCATACTGTTGAATCAACCCAAAAATCGAGATCGGAGCAATGTATATGAAAAGAACAGAAAACGAGACAGGCTCCCAGGAATGCATACAAGGGATTACACTCAGCATTCCGGAGATAACGGTACCATAAAACAGAAGTGCGACCACATGTTCTGTTTTAGTGAGCTGATGCAATGTGACCGCCATGAATGCTCCGAGCACTCCAACGCTTAAAGAGGCAAAGCTAGCTATGTGAAGAATATCGAGACTGGGCTTGAGCAGAAAAAATAAAGAAATAAAACCCAAAAACAGCAAATAAATCGACCTCTTAGAAGCTTTTTTTCTGTAACAAATCCAACTCATCAGAGGGATAAAAAGAGGAAGTGTGTACTGCAGTAAGATTGCGTCGCCCAAAGCAAGGTGTTTGATTCCATAGATGGAACAATAGATAGACAGGGCAACAGCCATCGACCTTACTAGATAAACGCTCAGCTTCTTGGTTTTTAACCGATGTCTGTATTTAAGAAAAAAAGGGGCCAGAAAGATAAGATCCAAGAGAAAGCGGAAAAACATCAGCGTTTCCACTTTCTCAATGGGGGCAGATTTAATGAAACACGACCTGACGGCAAAGAAGAACGAAGAGAGGACAGCAAATAGGATTCCTTTTCTTCGTTCATCTAAGAACATCGATATCCCCTTTCTTTATGTGCCATATCCTACAGAACAAGCGCAGTCACATGTCTTTTTTGCATTGGGATTGATGATCGTAAAGCCGAGCTTAATCAAGCCCGTAAAGTTGTTGTCGATAAAGCCCTCTTCAAAATCGATGAGGCATCCGATCAATCGAGGATAAGACTCTTTAGCCACACAAATTTTTATCCCATGTGGATAAAAGAGGACGTCAGTTGGGTCTTCAGCCGCACAAGGCTCAAAAACATACTCATACCCAGCTCCGCAAGCAGCAAATTGATCTGCAAACTTCACTCCCCAGTCTGACTTGCCTTCTGATGCCAATACCTCTTTAATTTTAAGAGCTGCATTTTCAGTGATGCTAATCGTGTTTAAAGTAGGTTCCTCTGCCAAAATGTCATTGAGTCTTTTTACGAAAGGAGCAGTCTCACTGGGCATTTTCCCATGTTCTGCAAGATAAACCTCTAACGTTTCATCGGGCAAATCATGAGGAAAAGAGGCAAAATTCTTAATGGCCCGTCTCAATTTTTGTGCTTTTGGAGGAAAACTGAGAACAATCTCATTGATTTTCATTTTTTCGTGAATCGTCTGTACTTTGTTCATAAAAATACTTGTGGTGGTTTAAGGAATGGGCAGACACTAACACATTATTGAAATGAGATTCAAGTTTTCACTTTTTCTCATTAGTTTAAAATTAATTATTGATATAAAAATACCGCAAAACATATAGAAACAAAAATGAGTACAAAACAATATGCAGCCTAGATGGAAGACGTCTCACAACTTTCCCTGGAAAGGGACATTTCACAAAAGACGCCTTGCGTAGATCGAACATCCATCGTTGAATTAGTTCGCAAATTCGGGGGATCGACAGCAGATGCTGTTTTAGATCCTGCAATGCAATTTTTTTTCCATGAAGGAATCCAGGGGTTCATTAGTTATCGTTTTGAATTAAGATGCGCCATCACCTATGGCGATCCCATCTGCGCACCAGAGGATCGCGATAAATTAGCGCGTGCATTCCATCGTTATGCTGATGAAAACAACATCAAAATTATCTATATATCAGCCTCTTACGAATATGCCCACTGGGCCGTCAAAAATGTATGCGGAAGCCTCATTGAATTTGGGGAAGAACTCATCTTTGCCCCCCCTTACGATCCTAGAAAGAATACCGGAAATTATGGAAGCCTTGTCCGAAGAAAGACCAAACAAGCTGCTCGAGAAGGTGTAACCATCCATGAGTACATTCCACATAATAGCGCTATAGAAGCGGCGATGGAAAATGTCAAAGACCTCTGGCTGCAATCCCGCAAAGGTCTCCAAGTCCATATTTCCAATGTCTATCTGTTCAACGACTCTGTCGGCAAAAGATGGTTTTACGCTTCTCAAGGAGAACGGATGATTGGGCTCATCGTATTAAATCGCATCGAGTCGCAAAATGGATGGCTGCTCAATCACCTGATCGTTATCCCTGATGCTCCCAACGGTGTTCGGGAGTTGCTAATGGCCTCTTCCCTTGAGACACTAGAAAAAGAGGGTTGCCCTTTTGCCTCAGTGGGATCCATTGCAGCCCATCAGCTTGGAGAAATTCAAGGCATGGGCAAATTAGCAAAAACAGTGGCCCGCACGGTTTTTAAAATTGCCTCCAAAGTCATTCACCTCGAAGGGTTAAATACTTTTTGGGGAAAATTCCACCCCAAAAGCAGGCCCTCCTTTCTTCTCTTCAACCGCGCCCGGATTAGTATCCGCGAGCTGATGGGCCTGCAGCGAGCCCTGAGCGGCCCCCCTAAGAGACCACCGTTGAAATAAGGCTTCGTCGATTTTCGGGATTATTTTGGCCTATTTTCGATCTAAAATCGGGGGGTAATATACGCAGTTTGATATTACCCCCCGATTTTAGATCGAAAATAGGCTCAAAAGAACCCGAAAATTGACAGAAGCTTTTTTCAACGGTGGTCTCTGAGCAAAAAAATAAGGTTGGTTTTTCATTGCGCGTTTGGCTTATAATTGCGCGCTATGAAAGAGCAGTACAAACAAGATTTTATTAGAGCAGGTTCTATCGCGCGGGAAGTGCGCGCTTTTGGAAAATCTTTGATCAAGACGGGTGCCTCCTACAACGCCGTTATCTATCAAATTTACCAGAAGATCAAAGAGCTCGGCGCCATCCCCGCCTTCCCCCCTCAAATCGCTTTAAACGATGTAGCGGCCCACTTTCTTCCTCAGCCTGGGACAGATATTATTTTTTCTAACCAGATCGTCAAACTCGATGTTGGAATCTGTTTTAATGGGGCCATTGGAGACTGTGCCTGTAGCATCGACCTTTCTGGCAAATACCAGTCCCTCGTTGATGCCGCTGAAGCTGCCCTTCTCAATGCGGAAAAGATAATCAAAGTAGGTTTGCCCATTCGAGAAATTGGCAAAGCCATCGAGTCAACCATCACTTCCTTTGGATTGCAGCCCGTCAGAAATCTCTGTGGCCACGGACTGGGATTCTACAAAATCCACACCGCTCCCTCGATTCCCAACTGCGATGACCGATGTGAAGGGGTGATCCAGCCCGGCATGACATTTGCCATCGAGCCCTTTGCAACCAGTGGCAAAGGCCTCATTTTCGAAGCAACCGACCCAACGATCTTTTCACTGATTAAATTGCGCCCCATCCGATCGGCAAACGCAAAGGCGCTCATTCCAAAAATTCTCGCATTTAAAGGGCTCCCCTTTGCATCCCATGACCTCATCTCAGAAGATATGTCCCTAGTCGAAATGAAGCTCGCCTTGAATGAACTAATGGAGCTTCGGATCATTGAAGGATATCCGCCACTTGTCGAAGAGGCCCATGGAATGGTAGCCCAAGCAGAAAACTCTGTGCTCGTCGATAAAAACGGACAGGTCCTCATTACGACCCGCTAGTTTTTATGCTGCGTCTTGATCCTCATCGGATTCTTCCAAGATCTCAATTCCAATGCTAACGTGATACTCATACCCTTTTGGCTTTGAAGATAAGCCGTAATTCATTCTGAGCTGCTGCAGCTGCGGAGCATCCACATTGATGATCCACCATTTCTTGATGATGTTATTTTTTAACGAGATGACCGTCCCTAAGTCTTTTACTGTAAAAGTAAACTCCTGTCCTAATTCGTTGATGTCAAAGATAGGATCTCCCAACCATTCCTCATCATAGACGACGCTAATATGTGCCCCAATTCCCATGGGATTTGAGTAATCCGGCGTCGGCTGAATCGGAGCATTGATCATAGGTAAAAGCTGCTCAATAAAATCATTAGATACTTCCAGGTAAAGATACCCGTTGTCTTTTTGCTTGAGTATTCCTCTATTCTGAATTTGCACAGCCCGTTCAATGACATTGGGCTGAAATACAATCTGACACGGATTTGCACAGAGATTCGAGGAAATCAATAAGGCAGCAAATCCAATTGCTGCAAGAATTTTATGGAACATAAGCACTCCTTGATTAGTTTATAATAAATCTTATCCATTCTCTCTTTACATCGCTACTATGTTTCTTGTAAAAATAAGTTTGTGTCAGGAGAGGATTCTATGCGCTTAGACAAGGAACGGATAAAACTCATCATCAAGAAAGCAAATCAAAAACTCCTCGTAGGAATCGTCTTTTTAATCACCGGAATCATGCTCTTCATCTTTGCGATCCATGCATCGCACAAAATTAACGAAGCGAAAACGTTTTCGGAGAACATCTCTGATTTTTTTGAACATAATCCTACGTGGAATCCTATTATCACATTCTTTGGAGGCAAGGCGGAAGAAAAGATCGAAGAGAATAACAATCGTGTCGTAGGCGTTCAAGTGGCTAGCGTCATCCTGATGATTGCAGGAACCTACATGATCATCACTTCTAGAAGAAGAAAGAAAAATAATAACGGTCATGGATAAAGAACAAATCGCAGCCATCTTCGAAGAGATAGCCCTTCTTCTGGAAGTCAAAGGAGATAATCCTTTTCGTATTCGTGCCTATAGAAATGCGGCGCGGATCATTTTAGGAATGGATGAGAACCTTGCAAAAATCATCAGAGAGAAAAGACTCACTGAATACCCAGGTATCGGCAAAGATCTAGCAGAAAAGATTACAATTTTGTTCACAAGAGGACGCCTTCCCTTCTACGAAAAGCTTAAACGCTCCACTCCCAAAGGCCTGCTTGAAATGATGCAGATCCATGGCTTAGGAGGCAAAAGAGTAAAAGCCATTTACGAAAAGCTAAAG
Source organism: Chlamydiota bacterium (assembly GCA_023269355.1). Lineage (GTDB taxonomy): Bacteria > Chlamydiota > Chlamydiia > Chlamydiales > Rhabdochlamydiaceae > CAJCIW01. The sequence continues at coordinate 63,745 of JAHFTO010000004.1, forward strand.
ATCAAATCTGTCGCTGCGCTTAAAATTGCCTGCCAAAAAGGCAAACTCTCAAAAATTCCCGGGTTTAGCTCAAAAACAGAAAGCAACATCCTTGCCTCCATGCAGCACGCTGCATCGTATCAAAGGCGCCATTATTGGTATGAGGCTATGGAGATAGCAGAGCCGATCTTAAAAGCGCTTGGCAAGCTCAAGGGAGTTAAAAAAGCAGACATTGCAGGAAGTTTAAGACGCAAGCTTGAGACAATTGGGGATTTAGATTTTCTTGTCGGAGCGAAAAATCCTGCATCTATCATGAAGTGGTTTACCTCTCAACCTTTTGTGGCAAGGGTACTCGGAAAAGGAGAAACAAAAGCCAGCATCAAACTGAAAAGCGGCATCCAAGCTGATTTGCGGATCGTCCCTGAGGAAGAATACGGTTTTGCCTTGGCCTATTTCACCGGCTCCAAAGAACACAATATTAGAATGCGCGAAAGGGCGTTAAAACGAGGATGGAGTTTAAGCGAATATGGGCTAGTACCTAAAAACCCCCGTTACAAAACCCCTTTTGCAAAGACGGACAAAAACATCTCCGAAAAGGATATTTACAAAGCTCTAGGACTCTCATATATCAAACCTGAACTTCGAGAAGACAAAGGAGAATTCGAAGCCGCAGAAAAAAACAAACTCCCCCAACTGATTGAAGAAAAAGCCATCCGCGGAACGTTCCATAATCACACCACGGCAACAGATGGCAGAAGCACATTGAGAGAGATGGTACAAGCTGCCCAAAAGCTGAAGTGGGAATATATCGGCATCGCAGATCACTCTAAATCCAGCTTTCAAGCGGGTGGATTATCTGAGGAAAAATTACTAAAACAAATCGCAGAGATAAAGCGCCTCAATGCATCCAAAAAATTCCGTCCCTATGTCTTCTCTGGAGTAGAATGCGATATCCTCGCCAGCGGCTCCCTTGACTATTCCGATGATATCCTAGCAAAGCTCGATTACGTCGTCATCTCCATTCACAATGCATTGCGACAAGATGAAAAAAAAATGACACGCCGCATTATTCGCGCCATTGAAAATCCTTACACAACCATGGTAGGGCACGTCACAGGGCGCCTGCTATTGCAACGAGAACCCTGCAAGATCAACTTAAACAAAGTCATCGATGCCTGTATCGCCAATCACAAGATCATGGAACTCAATGCCAACCCCATGCGTCTTGACATGGATTGGCGCTACTGGCATGCAGCCCGCGATAAAGGCCTTATGTGCTGCATCAACACCGATGCACACCACACAAGCCATCTCGATTTTTTTCGCCTCGGTGTGAACATCGCCAGAAAAGGCTGGCTAGAAGAGAAAGATGTCATCAACACGCGCCCTCTCAAACAAATGCAGGCGCTTCTCAAAAATATGAGAACATAAACATCTATTGTCATTTTTCACATCAATCGGTACACTTTCCAACTTTTTGCCTTATCTGACAACAGAACAGAAATACCTCAGTATCAAAGTGAAGTGACATGAAAAATTGGTTCCAAAACAAATGGATTCTTTCAGCTCTAATGCTATGCACCACATGGACAGGATTTACCGAAGAGATCCTTCCCGACGAAGGCCTTCCACTTTTCTATTGGAATGAGAAATGGAGAGGTCGGACGTTCGTTAATTTCGGAGATTACATTTCTTATATACTTGTGGAAAGAATGGTAGACGGTCCTCTCGAGGTTTACGTCAAAGGACAAAAAAACGTTAAGAAGAAGCTGCTAGCTAGCGGCTCCATCATTTCGTTTGCCATTAATGACGATGTCGTTTGGGGCTCAGGGATCAATGGAAAGCTCCTTAAGGCCAAAGATTATAAGTTTACCACGCTTGATATCCGCTGCGTCAGAGGGCCGCTGACACGCGATTTTCTAAAGGAGCATTTGAATCATGATTGCCCAGAAATTTATGGCGATCCGGCTCTTCTTTTCCCTTATTTCTTTCCTGAGTTTACTCGCAAGGAAAATCCGACCCATGATTATATCATCATTCCCCATTTTTCCGAGGAAGCGCAATTTCCTAAAGAAGAGTGGGACAATATTGTCTTTTCTACAGATCCCTGGGATGAGATCGTCGCAAAAATCTTAGATAGTCGATTTGTGATCTCAAGCTCTTTACACGGGGTCATCATTGCAGAAGCCTATGGGATTCCAGCGCGTTTGCTTAGAGTCTCTGAAACTGAACCCCTGTTTAAATTTCAGGACTACTACTTTGGAACTGGCCGTCCTCACTTCACTTACGCAACTACTGTTGATGAAGCGCTCGAAATGGGAGGAGAATCCCCTATTGAGTGCGACCTTGAGAAAGTTTACAAAGCTTTTCCGTTTGAATATTGGCCAAATACTAACTTTCAATTTCCGCGAGAATAATCATGCTGAAACTAAACTGCTCTTTTTTCCTATTGCTTGGAACGTTAACCTCGCAGGCAATCCTGGCTACAGAGGAACCTGCATTTATCCAGCCAATCGCTGATTACCACCATATAGGCGATCCTGAACCCATCGATGCAAAGCCAAGCGACCTTCCGTTGATCGACTTAAATGAAATGCAGCAAGATTTCATCCTCGAAACAAAAAAAATCGAAATTGAAGGCCACCCATTTGCTTTCAACCCCTCTATCGTCAGGTGGAATGGCTCGCTCTTATTAAGCTTTAGAACCTATCATCTTGAGACACGATCAACTAACCCGTTTGGTCTCGTATGGTTAGACGAAGATTTCAATCCCATCAGCACTCCGCAAATCTTCGAGCTGCCTTTTCACAATCCTGTCTTGGCTTCGAAACAACAAGATCCTCGCCTCATCACCGTTGGCAGCCGCCTCTTTGTTGTTTATAACAACATCCTCGAGGATGTCATCCATCGCGAAATGCGAAGAATATTCATCTCAGAACTAAACTACGATGGAAGCACCTTCACTGCCTCAAATCCAGAGTGCTTAAAGCACTTCGAAAGTGAAAATGGGATGTGCTATGAAAAAAACTGGGTTCCATTCGATTTTAACGACCAGCTTCACCTCAGCTATAGTATTATCCCTCACAAAGTCCTTCGTCCAATTTCTGGAACAAATACTTGCGAGACAGTCTGTAATACGATGACCCCTTTTAAATGGGGTTGGGGCGTGCCGCGCGGAGGCACACAGGCAATCAAGGATGGTGATCAATATCTCGGCTTCTTTCATTCATGGGAGAACCGCTCTACAGTCCAATCTTCCGGAAAAAAAATCTGCCACTACGTCATGGGTGCTTACACTTTTAATTCTGAGCCTCCCTTTAACATCACTGCCGCCAGCACACTGCCAATCATCTCCAAGGTTTTCTACGAGCCTCCCTTTTATAAAACCTGGAAGCCGATGAGATGCATTTTTCCTGCGGGACTCATTCTCGATGAGAATTTTGCCTGGGTGACCTATGGCAGGCAAGATCATGAGATGTGGGTTGTTAAAATCGACAAGAAAAAGCTTCTGACAAGCTTAGTGCCTACTTCTGCTGAATAACTATGATCAGACTCATTCTATCCGCTGCATTCGTCTGTGCGTCGATGTGCATTTCTGCAGAGGAAAATTCCCTCATCGACTTGGAAACGATGGCCCAGGCTTTTGTCCTTGAAACCAAAAGGATCGAAATCCCAGGCCATCCTGTCCCTTTTAATCCCTCGATCGTCAGATGGCGCGGAAGGCTATTGCTCAGTTTTCGCATTATCCCACCTCCAGTGAACCAATACACCAAGTATAACTCAGAAATCGGCCTCGTCTTTTTGAATGAAGATTTTGAACCCCTTAACCAGCCGCAACTACTCTGTCTAAGAGATGAATATGCCACAGCGCCCTGCAGAGCAGAAGATGCCCGGCTGCTTACCATCGGTGACCGACTATTCATGGTCTATGACGACAACGCCGAAGATAAGCTTAGCAAAGGCGGATTCCGCATGTACATCGCAGAGCTTATCTATGACGGGGAGCACTTCATCGCTCATAACATTGAAATGCTTGGCAATTACGAAGGAGAATCTCGGGAAATCCGAGAAAAGGCGTGGGTCCCTTTTGAATATCAGGGCAATCTTCTCTTGGCTTACAGCCTCTCTCCACATAAGATCTTTTATCCAAGGTTAGATGGATCCCAAACCTGTGATACCGTTGCCCTCACCCAAAGCGCCATGGATTGGGACTATGGGATACTGCGCGGAGGCACTCCAGGTTTTCTTGTAGGCGATCAATACCTCGCGTTCTTCCACTCCTCAAAGAAAATGGCTACCGCTCATTCCCAGGGCGAAGAAATTCTTCATTATTTCATCGGCGCCTATACATTTTCAAAAGACTACCCCTTTGAGATCACATCGATCAGCCCTGAACCGATCATCGGCCAGAACTTTTACAATGGAATTGTCTATCCTTATTATTTCAAGCCCATTTGCTGCGTATTTCCCTGTGGTTATATCTTTGATGATAACTTCATCTGGCTAGCCTACGGAAGAGAGGACCATGAATGCTGGATTGCAAAAATCGATAAAAACGCTATCCTAAAAGGCTTAAAAGACGTCCTCTAAGAAAGTGTTTGAGAACTAAGGCTTCGTCGATTTTCGGGATTATTTTGGCCGCTTTTCGATTCTTTTTCGTGGGGTAATATACGCAGTTTGATATAACCCCACGAAAAAGAATCGAAAAGCGGCTCAAAAGAACCCAAAAATCGACAGAAGCTTAGTTCTCAAACACTTTCTAAAAAATACCTAAAAATTGGAGCTTCCCCTTGAACGCAGAACCACTCACGCCAGCTTCCACCATTTATTCTTATTTAAACATCGATCTCAATGAGCAGAATCCCTACCTGACAGTATCTACAAGATGGCAAACGCTATCTGCTAGAAAAAGTTGCAACATGGATGATGATGCAATAAAGCAAAAACAAAGGCTTTTATTTGAAAAAGTCATTGAAAAACTACTCTCTGCAAGTCCTTTAAAATTACCCCATGAAATCATCGTCCCTGTGTCGACTTTAAGGGACATAGTCATCAAGCTAGAAATAACAGACAGCGAATCTAACCCCATTTCTTTGAACAGCTCCTTAGAACTCCAACCAGAAAAAAAAATTAAGTATCAGATTCTTGAATTAAACCCCTCTAAATTGGAACGCAATCAAGAAAAAAGCAAAGCGAATGCCGATCAATTACTCGAATTAAAAGCAGATATCGTCACTGCGTATTTTTTCAAAAAAATCACAGGTCTCAATCTGAAAGGAACAGATATTGAAAGGTTTCACCGCAACACACTGGCCAATGCTCTGATCTACCATAAACAGCAGTACCTTTTATCGGATCTTCGATCCTCCACTTCAAGCAGCGATTTAACTCTACATGAAAGTCCACCCAAAACGTTTACTATTTCTCGATCTACGGCTACCTCCTCTTCAGATCTTTCCATAAAATCTTCAATGGATGAACCAGAAGCAGCCCTTAAGGTGCTTGGCACTCAAGGATTAGCCTTTTGTCAATGTTATTGGACCTATAAGCATTGCAATCAGGATGAAAACTACGGGAATGCGTTGAAACTCAACTGCCAAAACATCGCCGCCTCAGATCTAGACCTCTTATTGAGCAGCACAATTCTCCAAAGGCCGCAACTAGGGATTCTCTTACAAGAGCAGGTGATCAGGGGCATCCACGAATCCTTCCTCAAAGAAGATTATTTTGGCGACATTCATCGCATGTTTAAATATGTCACACTGAGCACTCATCTTGAAAACTGTCATTTTAGCTATCAGCCTCCCCATGAAAAACTAGAGCAAGAAAAACACGATTGCGATCAGTTTGGAAAATTTCTCTTCACCATATTAGGAATACTAGACACCCAAAACCCTGCTGATCACCCCATTATGAAACTCTGGGAGGAGCGTGAAAATCATTCTGATGAGATAGTGAAAAATTCCAGTAAAAACAAGAAACCGATCCATCTTAAAAAAAATAAAATCAAAGAATCCTCTCCCATAGCGGCTTCATTGGAGGACTCAGGAACATTATTCCTCAAGCTCATCTCGGAAAGTGCAAAAAATAAGGAGCTCAACTGCACTGAGAACAAACTCAAGCGATTGCTCAGTTCAATTACTCAACTCCCTTATACGATTCCCACATTTGGTATGATACCCATTTTACCTAAAATCAAAGTATCGACAAGCATCAATAATCGCTGCCATGAGTTCAAATTCCTAACCTCGTCCCAAATTGAGATTTGCGTCAGCAATACCATCAAATTTACTAAAGAAGAGCAAAACAAAGAACAGATCCCCTTCATCGAACTAAAAGTGGACAATCTTCTTAGTACTGATCTCTCTGAGTCCACTTCGTGGTCCTCTAAAATCACAGCCCAGGTCATCCCCTCGGCAAATGCAATAATGAGCGATATTCAGACCATCGTCATCGAACCTCTCGGTAAAATGGGCATCGATGTAAAACTCTCTGAAACGTTACTCAAGCACAACTCCCAAGCCCTCTAGAAGAGCAAGCGCGGTCATCTTAGAAAACCGCGCTCCTTTGAGCTTGTTTGTCAAAGGATTGATCATAAAGTTGAAAGCGCTGACAAAATTGGCCTTGCTCAAATCCGTCTGGTGGAAAAGCGAGCCGCTTAAATCGCAGTCGCTAAAATCGGCTTGCTCTAAATTCGCGTGGGAGAAATGGGTCTCTCGAATGGTGCTGCCAGCAAAGGAAGTTCCTTTCAGCTTAAGCTCGGAAAAGTTCCCCATATGGATGAGGCACTTTTTGAAGGAAAGTGCGAGGAACATCGGATCGCATTTAAAAAAATCCCCTCCCATGATCTTGCACTCTTCAAAATGGTTCCCCTGCAGACGGCACCCTTCCCATTTGACTAGGCTTAAGTTGCATTTTATCCATTTGCAATCGATGCATTTTGCCCCGACAAGCTGAGCCCGCGCAAAATCACACCCTTCGAAGACACAATTTCGAAACACCCCATGCTTGAGATCCGCATCCTGATAATTTTCCTTCAAGCGGTGTAAGCTTTCCCATTCCATGTCTACCTCTCAGAAGCTGTACTAAAACCAGCTTCTCGGCTGTATCTTATCTGAAGGCTCCTATTTTTAAGTTGGGTTAAAATTTTTCCTACACTACACTATCTCCTTAAAAATCTCTGAAATGAGGGGCTTTTATGAATCTAAATCTTCCTGAACCTTCATCTCTTATCATGACCTCTCTGGGCATCTTCCTCGACGATCAATACAAGTATATTTCCGTATCGACAAAAAACAAATCGATAACGACAAAAACGATTTCTTCAACCAATGAAAATACAAAAATTCAGAAACAAATACATTTATTTGAAAGAGTCATTTCAAAGCTCGCAAACACGACAGAGTTTAAACTCTATATTGATACCGATGTAAAACTAGATTCTAAAGCAGAAATCGTAGTAGAAATTTTCTTAAATAGATTGAAAAAATCAGGAATTGAAGGGGATAAATTGCAGACCTATCTTCGCATTACTTTAGCAAACGCTCTGATGATCCATATGCAAACCCATTTTGAACCCGTCCAGCCACATCCCGATTTGCTCATTCAAACGAGTGAAAAGTCGCAAATTTCATTGAAACAGCCGATTTTAATCTCGCCCCTTTCCGTTGGAACACCACGCCCTAAATCGAATATCTCACCCCCATCCAGTGAAATCTCACTATCTTCTTCCATCACGCTTAATCCCTCGAGAGATTCTCTAAAAAAAAGTGATTCAAACACCTCCAGCGAAATCATAACATCTTCTGCTTCTAAGCTACTTTCCTCGAGGGATTTTAATAGCAAAACCTCTGAAAGCTCTCTGAATTATAAACCCGATTCATCAAGAAGACAAAGATCTCGTGGATCTACCCATGACTCACTCACATCGAGTGAAGCTAGAAACTCCACTTCTATCAAGACCAATTCTTCGCCAGAAAAGCAGAGAAAAATGTCCGAAAGTTCTTCAAGCCCTAGATCAGATGTGGTGAAAAAAATAAGATTTGACGGGCCTTTTATGGATACCACGACACCCGGAGAAACAACGACCTCTTCGTCTTCTATAAAAACTCAATTCTCATTGGAAATACAGAAAAAAACTTCCGATCTTTACTTAACATCTAAATCCGATTCAGGAAAAAAACTAAAAGTGGAAGGGCAACTTTTAGAACCGCCCTCACAAAACTTTGAAAAAGTAGAAAATAAAGACAAGGTTTCTGAGGCAAAAAAAAATTTTTCGACATCAGATCCCATTCTCATTCCACAACGAAAACTGTCTGAAAAGGATCCTTCCCCGCGAAAAGACCATTCCCCCAATAAGTACATTAGCCGCAGTTTAAAAGCTCTAGAGCATCATAAAATCGAAAAATCTCATATTCATTCAAAAGAACTCTCCTCTTCCAAAAAAATCCATCTAGAAAAGCTTGACCCTGAACTAGAAATAGTGACAGCTCACCTTAGCCCAGAATGCCTCACCTATTGTCTGCATTACTGGAATTTTCAGCTTACAAACAATGAAAAAAACCAATACTTGAATGATAACTGCGGAAAAAAAATCACCCTTTGCGATCAAGCGCTTTTGTCGAACAACCATTTTTTAGATAAGCCAAAAGCAAAATGGGTGTTGCAAGAGCTAAGCCTTAGAGCATTGAATGATGCCTTCAAACAAACGGAATTTTCCGCTGATATTAATCGCTGCTTTGAATATGTAGAAATATGGGACATTAACGACAAGAGCTTATTTCATTACGACAAAATCCTAGAATTAAAAAAACAAGAGTCTATTTCTAAACAAAACGACGAAGGCATTGAATTAAAACACCAAGAGCTTATTGCTAAACAAAGCTGCCTTGAGTTTGAAAGATTTTTATTTACTATCCTCAAGGTGATAGACCATTCTGAAATATCCATGTTGAATTTCGTATTGGACATTTGGAAAACTTGCATCCAAAAAACAGTGGGAGTAAAGGCAACGAACTTCGTCTTCGAAGAAGCCGTGAGAAGGTTCCTTCACGAAATCGCAGACCATTCTCGCGACCAAGAAGAAAAAGATATCAAATATCAACTTAGGAAATTGCTTAGCCCCTTGCATCAAACCCTCCATGCTACGCCCTGCTTTTTTTTCATCAACTTCCTGCCTAAAATCGAAGCCATCAAAAAAACAAGTAACCGCTGCACTAGAATCAAATTCATCAACGCATCAAAAGTGGAGATCTACGTCAAGAATACAATTCAATTTTCCAAAGGCAAATGCAAAGATTTTGTTCATCTTGAGATGGAAAATAAACTCTCTACCGATTTATCGGGATTGACACCATGGTCTTCTGAAATTACTGTCCATGTCCGCCCGTCTCCTGAGGCGAACAAAAATAAGGTTGATGAATATGTGATGAAACCCTTACACGCAATGGGAATCGAAGTCTATCTTACCAAGACTCGACCCTTGAGAAAATCGCAATCGGAGATCGTGAAATCGAACACGGGACTTTAAAGGATGTTGAAAAAATTGAGATGCCTTGCCCTTTGTTTCTTGCTAGGATTTTGCGCTGTCGCTAAAGCGGAAGAACAACGCCTCCAACCCGCAAAAATCGAATACTCCTCCAAACAGATCGAGGGTGCAAAAAAAATCAAACATGTCATCGTCATCTTCCAGGAGAACTGGTCCTTCGACAGCTTGTACGGACAATTCCCCAATGCAAACGGCATTGCAAAAGCCAAGTCCGCTACGACACAACAAATCGACAAAATGCAGACAGCTTCTCCCTCCCTTCCCCCCTGCATCGATACCCGCACCCATCAAAAATACCCAACAATCCCCTTAAATCTACCCAATGGACCCTTTGATCTTGCCCCTTACATCCCCCTAACGCAAAATACCGGCGATCTCACTCACCGCTTCTACCAAGAGATCGCTCAAATCAACGGCGGAAAGATGGATGCCTTCGCAAGAGAGAGCGATGCAGGGGGATTTGTCATGAGCTATTACGATATTACCTCAACACGTCTTGGCAAAATCTCACAGCAATATACCCTTTGCGACAACTTCTTCCATTCCTTCTACGGCGGCTCGCTTCTCAATGTACTGGCGCTCTTTTCCGCACAAATGCCCACTTGGGAAAACGCTCCAGCGCACCTTGTTGCAAAGCTAAGTCCAGATGGCACTTTGCTCAAAGATGGAAAAGTATCTCCTGATGGATATCTGATCAACGACGCAGAACCCTACTATATACCTCACAAAGCAAATGTCTCGGATGCAGATCGAGTTCCTCCTCTTACCACCAAGACCATCGGCGATCTTCTCTCTGAAAAAAACATCTCCTGGGGCTGGTACGCAGAAGGATGGGCTGATGCGATCCAAGGCAAGGCATCCCCAGCTTTCACCTTCCACTATCAAGCCCCGACCTACTTTAAGCAATTCTCTCCAGGCACAAAAGAGCGCATAGATCATCTCTTTGATTTAAGCCAATTTTATAAACAGCTCGATGAAGGAACGCTTCCTGCCGTCTGCTTTATCCGCCCCTTCCACACCAACAGCCAACATCCAGGCGATGGAGCGCTCTTGACAGGACTCAATTGGTCTGCAGACCTCATCGAGCGCATCCAAAAAAGCTCCCTTTGGAAAGACTGCGCCATCATCGCCACCTATGATGAAAACGGAGGGCGTTGGGATCACGTCCCACCACCAAACATTGATCGCTTCGGACCCGGCACCCGCATCCCCGCCGTTATCATTTCCCCGTTTGCCAAAAAAAGCTTTGTCGACCACACCATCTATGAGACCGTCTCCATCCTCAAATTCATCGAGGAAAGATGGGAACTTCAGCCCCTTTCTACAAGGGATAAAGAGGCCAACAACCTCCTCAACGCGTTTGAATTTTAACCCTATTTTCAATAAATTAATTAATGTTTATTTTATTGAACAATGAATGTTATCATTTGTTAAAAAAATGGTGATATTATGAATGCATTAAGATTAAATGAACTTCCAAACGAAGTATTGTTTTATATCTTTGCAAATACTAATGATTTTGAAAAAAATCAACTCTCGAAAGTTTCCACTCTTTTTAAAACCATTTCAGAGGATGACAGGCTTTGGCAAGCGAGAGCGATCCAATGCGGCAAAAAAGACGAAGACATGTCTAACAAGGAATATGTGAAACTTTACTCAAAAGAATATATCCATTTCTTCCTCTCAGAACTCTCAGATTTCGATATAGAAATCCAAGAAGAAGATGTCTTTGCTGCTAAAAATAAGATCGACTCAGACATACAAAATCTTTTTATTCTTATCTTAAAAATACAAAAAATGCCTCAAGTGGTCACATCCAGAGATCTCAGGCATTTGAGAATGTTGATCGAAGCCAAAGTGCTATCTTCCACACACGGACTTAATAAGGTTTTGGCTATGACTAAGCAACACGCCACCGCCGAAGTGGTCAGTCTCTTTATTCAAGCTGGCATCCGGCCGAATCGCCATAGCCTCTCCTATGCCATAACTCCTCCTAGGAGATCTCAAGAAGCAACACGCCTAATCCTCCAAACCGGCCTAAAGCTCCATAGAACTAACCTACATGAAGCCATCATTGCATTCGGCACGACAATGCAACCTGTAGCACCGCTGTCCCTAGAAACAGTACGAGCCTACTTAGATCGCGGTGTTCGAGTGGATATAACAACATTGGGTCTTGCCCAAATATACCGCGTATCTGAAGATATCCAAGTCGCGCTTAAAACAGCATTTGATGCAAGGAAACAAACCGTCCATTTAAATCGAACGGCTATATGAACTCTTCTCTATTTCCTTAAATCGCACCTAGTACTACCATTTTCGACTTAAACAATCAGAGAACATCTCTTAGCAAAGGCTTTTTTTATGAATAAATTGCTAGCATTAGATTGCTCCACGCTACACTCCATCCTGTTTGAGATTTTTTCACATAATGATGATCAAGAAAAACACCAACTTTCTAAAGTCTCACAGTTATTTAAGTTGATTTCTGAAGACGATCGGCTTTGGAAAAAAAGAGCCATTGCATGCGGGAAAGAAAGTGAACCCATAAGCAATAAGGAGTTTGTAAAGATATATACTAAGGAATATATTTACTTATTACTTTCGATACTTCCTAGTTTTACAAAATTAACATCCCCAGATGTCTTTGATGCAAAATGGGAAGTCGACTGTTATTTTGAGCAACACATCGATTTTTCTCCCATTTCACTCCAAATCGCTTCCGTTACGAATTTAAGGCCGCTCAGAATGCTCCTTGAAGCCGGCATATCAGTACGTGCCATTACCTCATCAGAGGTTTTGGGAAAGGCCTTATGGAATGACCAAAACGATGTACCCGCAGGGATCTTAAAAATATTGCTGGATTCCGGGGTCAAGCCCGATTTCACATGCTTAGCCAGTGTCTTATTAGCGGAGAAGATCTCTCAGAAAGCAATACAACTGATTCTCAAAGCCGGTCTTAAGCCAGACAGATCGCACCTTCACCAAACTCTCGAAGCTTTTAAACCTGCAGATCCTGAAGAAGATTTTCCTCTGAATCTAGAATTGCACCAAGCTCTTGCAGCCTATAGGCCATCTTCTGAAGAAAACTCCCTGGATTTAGAAATTGAAGTGGATGAAGAACCGCTTGCCCTTGAAACAGTACAAGCATTTCTCGATCAAGGTGTAAGTGTGAGCAAAGATACTTTGCAGCTGGCTGAAGAATGCCAAGTTTCAGCAGATGTCATGAATTTGCTCAAAACAAAGTACGAGGCTGATGTCTAACAAAATGCGATCCGGATTAAATTCGATATCTGCTACCTTTCCCGAATTAAAAAATTAACAGGAAATATTTATGCACCAATTATTAGCCCTGGATTCTCATACATTAAACCCCCTATTTTTTCATTTTCTTTCATCCTACAATGATTGCGAAAAACACCAACTTTCTAAGGTTTCAAAAACATTCCAATTGATTTCTGAACACGATACCCTCTGGAAAAAAAGAGCCATTCAATATGGAAAGCCTGATATGACCATGGATCTCATATGCAATAAGGCTTATGTAAGGACATACATAAAAGACTACATCCGTTTTTTCCTCTCTAAGCTCCCTGCTCCTGTAAAAATTTCATCCGAAGATGTCTTTGCTGCAAAAATGGAAATCGACCCTCTCATCAAGCAACATATCAATTTTTCCGAAAATTGGATAAAACCCTGTCCCAAAAAAGTGATAGGGTATCCTGTTCCGTATATCGATATCCCCACTCCTTGGCTCGATAACAGGTCTAGTTTGTACCATGTATGTACTGAAAACGAGCCTTGTAGTGCTAAAATGCACCTAAGGACCCTTCATTTTTGTTTTGAAGCTGGAATGGACTCCATCAAAGACGATCAACTAAAATCGATTTTCCACAATAGTCAAAATAATGTGCCCACTGGGATCTTAAAATCATTGATCGAATCAGGAGTTAAACCCAACCCCGCCTGCTTAACCAATGTCTTACTGGGAGATGTTGAGAAGGTATCCCAGAAAGCAGTCCAGCTCATTCTCCAAACGGGCGTAAAGCCACGTCCATCTGATTTAGAGCTAGCCTTAAAAGTGTTCAAGCCTATAGCTCTCGAAACACTGCAAGCATTTATCGATCAGGGCGTCACAGTGGCTGATACCACATTGAAATTTGCTAAAGATTGTAGAGTTTCTGATGAAATTATGAATACTCTAAATACGGAATACGAAAAACAAAAAGCTGAAAGCAATAATATCGAAAAATAAAGCCATGGGACAAAAAAAAAGAGTCATCATCATTGGAGGCGGCGCTGCGGGAATCTTCGCGGCCGCCGTGCTCGGTGAAAAAACAAATACCTTCGAAATCATCGTCCTAGAGAAAACGCGTCAGCTCCTCTCCAAAGTGCGCATCTCAGGCGGAGGAAGGTGCAATGTCACCCATGCTCAGTTCGACCCCAAAAAACTCACCGCCAATTATCCCCGTGGCAATAAAGAGCTCCTCGGTCCTTTCCATACCTTTCAACCGCAAGACACCACCCAGTGGTTTCATAAGCACGGCGTAGAGCTCAAAACAGAAGAAGACGGCAGAATGTTCCCCACTACAGACCACTCTTCTACCATCATCAACTGCTTGCTCGATGCAGCCAAACAAGCCGGCGTCCAGATCCGTAACGAATATTCCATCCGCTCCATTGAAAAAACAGAAAATGGCTTTAGACTGCATCTTGATAACCACGATCCCATCGACTGCGATTACCTCATCCTCGCCACAGGCAGCAGTCCCCAAGGCCACGCACTTGCAACTTCACTTGGACACACCATCGTTTCTCCCGTGCCCTCGCTCTTTACTTTTAACGTGCCCACTTCCCCCCTGCTCGATCTCAGCGGCATCACCATTGCCGATGCAGAACTCTCTCTACAAGGAATGCCCCATAAACAGCGCGGCAGCCTACTTCTCACCCATTGGGGATTCAGCGGACCTGCCGCCCTCAAACTCTCCGCCTGGGCAGCGCGCGATCTTCACGCTTGCAACTACCGCACCGACCTCTTCATTAATTGGCTCCCCGCTCAGACCCAAGAAGAGATCTTAAACACACTCAACACTTGCAAAAAGCAAAAACCGCACAAATCCCTCGACCAGGAAAATCTCTTCGGACTCCCTCTTAACCTCTGGAAACGCCTGTTGCAAATGTCCCACATTAGTCCAGGTGCTACTTTAGGTCATATCTCAGATAAAATGCTTAAAACACTCGCTCAGCAGCTCAGCGCCTCTTCCTTTGCTGTCGAAGGAAAAACCACCTACAAGTCAGAGTTTGTTACCTGCGGCGGCATTGAGCTCAAAGAGATCAACTTCAAATCGATGGAGAGCCGCCTCGTCCCCAACCTTTTCTTTGCTGGAGAAGTTCTCAACATCGACGGTGTTACGGGTGGATTTAATTTCCAAAACGCCTGGACCACTGCTTATCTAGCAGCAACAGCGATCGCTGCTCGTTGACTCATTTCAGTGATACCCACAAAAACACCAACTCTTTTCTTTAAATCTGCAGTGCAGTAGAAAAAGGTCATGAGACATCATCCCCATACAAGAATTCCCCATGTCCGCACTCTGACCTATTTTAAGGGCAAAAGCCGCCTCTCCTCTTTGTTTAAAGAACATCCACTTTTATGCGACATCGTTTTAATCATTTTAGCTTTGGGACTTGTCTTTGGTTTTATCTCTTATTTCGTTCGATTCTCAGAGCCGCTCCAATCCACAGTCAGCATCGATCTCTCTGTGCTGTCACTTCCTAAATACACCTTCTTTTCTATGAGCCGCGGGCTACTCGGCTATGTGCTCTCTTTGATTTTTTGCTTCGCTTGGGGATTTTGGGCGGCCAAGGATCGCATGGCAGAGCGCTATTTGATCCCAACGCTAGATGTTTTACAAAGCATCCCCATCTTGGGATTTATGCCAGGGCTCATTCTTTTGTTAGTGGGACTATTTCCGAGTAACAACATCGGTCTTGAGCTTGCAGCCATTGTCATGATCTTTACAAGCCAGGCTTGGAATATGGCATTTGGGGTCTATCACAGCTTGCGGCTAATCCCCCAGGAAAAAGTCGATTGCGCCACCACTTACCGCTTTAGCAGCTGGCAACGCTTTAAATGGCTGGAGGTTCCCTACACCATCATCAATTTGATATGGAATAGCATCATGAGCATGGCTGGGGGTTGGTTTTTCTTGATGGTGAATGAGGCGTTTCGATTGGGAGATCGGGATTTTAGATTGCCGGGCCTGGGATCTTACATGAGTGTCGCTGCACAAAATGGCGATATTCCCGCTATGCTTTGGGCAATCCTTGCAATGATCGTACTGATCGTGTTCTTGGATACTATTCTTTGGAAACCGCTTGTTGTATGGTCGCAGAAATTCCGCGTGGAAGAAACAGGCAGCATCACCCACTCCGATTCCCTCATTTTTCAGATTATTTCTCATTCCTACTGCATTCAAAAAGTGCGACAAGGAATGCATTTTTTAGGCCGTCTTTTGCCTAAAAGAAAACCTGCTGCTCTAAAGAAAAAATCGACCGCTCAAATATTAAGCCGGATTTGTTTATGCCTTCTTTTAATCGCCATTGCAGCAGCTCTTGTTCTCCTCATCCGTATGATCACAGCACTTGCGTGGGACCAGTGGATACAATTAATACAACTAGCTCTGCTTACATTTAGCAGGGTCATCATCTGCATTATCATCGGAACGCTTATCGCTCTTCCCCTTGGACTTGCTATTGGGCTTTCTGAAAAATACTCCAGCAAATTGGAACCGCTCATTCAGATCACTGCTTCTTTCCCAGCGACCCTTCTTTTTCCAATGTTGATTCTGGTGTTACATCACTTGGGCATTTCGCTGCGGATCGGAAGCATTGTGCTCATGCTCATGGGAACGCTTTGGTACATTTTGTTCAATGTGATCGCAGGGAGCAAGGCGATGCCGTCTGATCTCAAAGAAGCTGCTTTTTCCTTCCGGCTAAAAAAAATGCAGCGATTCTTCAGGCTTTATTTACCCGCTGTATTTCCTTCCCTGATCACAGGCCTACTTGCAGGCGCCGGCGGAGCCTGGAACGCAAGCGTCGTTGCGGAATACCTCACTTATAACGATCAGATCTTGACGGTTCCAGGTATTGGTTCTATGATCAACATGAGTGCCCAAAATGGGCAAATTGACCTGCTTGTTGCAAGTATACTAGTGATGGCTTTTCTTGTAGTGCTCCTCAATTATCAGGTATGGCTGAAATTGTACCACTACTCAGAAAAGCGGTTCTCTTTAAACAATTAGAGCTATGAAAAATGTAAAATCCAACACCCCCCTCTGTGAAACAAAAGACATCGGAAAAGATTACGAGATTGCGGATGATCATATCCTTCACATTTTGAAAAAAATGGACGTGCAGGTACGTCCGAATGAAATCCTTGCCATCATCGGACCTTCAGGTTGCGGAAAATCTACTTTCCTCAGAATTCTAGCCGGTCTCATTCCCGCTTCTGAAGGCCAGATTTTTTATCATGGCAAACATGTCTCCGGGCTGCTGCCGAACTTTTCCCTGGTCTTCCAGAACTTTGCTCTTTTTCCCTGGCTGACGGTGAAACAAAACATCGAAATGGTTCTGCAGAACATGCGTCTAAGCCGTGAGGAGATTCAGACGCGGACCCTAGATGCCATTAATCTCATCGGACTTGCGGGATTTGAAGAGGCCTATCCGCGCGAGATCTCAGCAGGAATGAAACAACGCGTAGGACTTGCCAGAGCCTTAGTCCGCCGCCCTGAAATCCTACTCCTCGATGAGCCCTTTAGTTCTCTCGATGCTTTTACTGCAGAGGTTTTGCGCAGGGAACTCCTGAGCATTTGGGAAAACAAAGAAGAAGCCTTAAGTTCCATCGTACTTATCTCCCACGATGTCAGAGAAGTCGTCTTTATGGCCGACCGCATTCTCATGATGGAAGCTAATCCCGGACGAATCCGATTTGTCATGGATAATCCTCTGCCAAGACCCAGAGACTACCGCTCTAAAGCATTTTTAGATCTCGTCGACAAACTCCACGATGCCTACACACAAGAAGCCCCAGCCGCTCAGCCCGTCGCTCCCCTTCTTCCTGTCCCTCCCGAAGAAGTTTTAGGCTTCCTCTCTTATCTCCATCGCCATGGAGAACCCAGCGACCTTTACCAAATTGGAGCGGGAAGCATGGATCATTTTGAGCGCGTTATGATCGATGCAGATGCTGCTGAACTCCTCAATTTTGTAGAGATTACGAAACGAACGATTCAACTCACGGATGCAGGGAAAAAATTCCTCGCCGCTGATGCCAAACAAAGACGCATCCTCTGGAAAGAACAACTCCTCACCATTCCTCTATTTAATAAAGCACAAGAGTGGCTCTCTGCCGCTCCAAAACATTTACTCAGCGACAATGAGCTCACAGACTTAATAACCAAAGAACTTCCTCATCAAGATGCCAAAGTGCAGTGCAAGACGCTCATCAGTTGGGGATCTTATGGTAGCCTTTTTGTCCACCATCGATTAGCTAGAACTGTCTCTTTAAATAATAAGCAGAAAAGCAAATAGAAAAACTGAGATGTCTTCAGATATGAAGTTGAGACTGCGGAGAAGTACTCCGCAGTCTCAAGCTGACTTTTAAAGTTGTTTGAAAACGTTACACATCGAAAAAATTAAAAAAGAATCGGATACTTATCAGTAATTGGATCATAAGAACTATTATACATCCCTATCTTAGCAGCTTGCAATATTTGAGGACCGAACCCTTGTATATAACGATTCATAGATTCTCTATCTTTACGAGAAGTCAATTCCCAACCAAAAACATCATAAACAAAATTAATAATCTTAGCAGTAACACTGTTTCTAAATTCATTATGTTTTTTGATTTTATTGTGTACAAATTCTACGAGATCTGGATCCACGGATTTTTTATGATACCACTTCGATCGAACAAATTCGCTTAAATCTTTAAGAGAAGCAGGTTTTATTTTATTTATATTTATAAAATCATCAAAAAAAACAGAGTTTGTAGTGTTTTCAGTTTTACCTGTACTTTGCTTAAGAGTTCGAACCCGATCAAACGCTTCATATGGACCCTTTGATTTAGGTCCCGATGTCTTTGTTTCTATATATAGGAATTTCTTTTCAGAACTTGCGGCATGGTAGTTTATGTTTTTAGATACATTGAATTCATTTTTTTTTGTTGTACAACCGCTTGCAGATGTGCTTGTTGACACATTTGTTTTATCAGACATACTTGATGCTTCACTAGTATTAATTAGAATCATATTAACATCTAATTATAAAACCATTTAAATTTTATTTATATAAATTACATTGCCTGTATTTTTACTACAAATATGTAATATGTTTAACATAAAAAAATAGCGTTTAACTTTTTCGTTAAACGAGGTGATACTTCTCTTTCATTTTTTGAACATCGCTTGGATCAAATACTATGAAGCTATTCATCAACTGGCTATTTTCATCTGCTTGCGTTATTTTGTCTTTTTTTGCTGCTTCCAATATTACAGAGCCGATCTCTTCGATATGGTTTTTGATATAAGGCATCTGCTTTTGAGAAATCCATTCCCAACCAAAATGTTCAAAAACAAAATCAACGATCTTTAACGTAACACTGTCTGCAAATTCATTATGCTTTTTGATTTTGCTATTCACAAATTCTACGAGACCAGGATTTGTTGTGCCTTCAGCAGAAGAATACATTCGGGTTACAAACTCTCTTAATTCCAAAAGATCAGCTCCTTTACAATTTTTAGACGAGCCCATATGTTGTTTAACCGTACTTCCCTGAATATACGACTCCGTTTCATTGCCCTTAAAGCCTCTCTGTTTGCTAATATATAGGTAATTATCTTTGGCTCTTGCAATATCATAATTTATATTATTGTCGACCTTACGATACATTTCTTTTGTTGCAATTAAACTGTTCATTTTAACCTCATTTTAGTAAAAAAATTTAATTAGGCTTGCTTCCATTAGAAACAATTCTTATTGTTTATAACTCTATTATACATTAATAAATAATTTATAATAAACAAAAAAATAATATAAATTCTTTAAATGAAAGTAGATGACCCTCTGATACTTAGTGCTAGAATGAATTGATAGAATGACTAAAAGTGCAAGTTATTCTATTTCAGTTAATTATGTTTAAAACAATTGCTTTTTCTTGATTTTGATTCCAAAGGTAGAATCTAAAGATCTAAAAAACAATCACTTACGCATTTTCGAATTTAGCCATTAATCGCGTACGCAGCCCCTCGAGGATTGCAGGATTGGCCTTTTCGGGAGAACCCACGTCGAATGGAGGTTCCGGATCGTATTCGATGCCAAGTTGCAGAGCTTGAGCAACTTGCGGACCCGCAATTTTCGCTGCCAAAGTGAGTGCCATATCAATCCCCGCAGACACACCTGCCGCGGTAATGATTTTACCAGCTTCTACAATGCGCGCATGTTTTGGCTCAGCACCGTAGCCAGGCAAACGATCTAAAACTGCCCAATGACTCGTCGCCGGCAGTCCCTTAAGAAGACCAGCAGCTCCTAAAATCAAACTGCCGGTGCACACAGAAGTTGTCCAAGTGGTGGTTGCATGAATCGCGCGTACCCAAGAAAGGATTTCGGGATGATCGCGCAAAGCTGTTGCATTCCCAGCTCCTGGCACAACCAACACATCTGCATGGGAGACTTCGGACAAAGCGTATTCTGCGGTTAATTGCAGATCAGCAGATTCTGTGCGAATAGGTCCTGAGCGCTTAGCAACGCGCTTTACCTGCACTCCAGGAAGGCGAAAGAGAACTTCATGCGGCCCAATAGCATCGAGCGCTGTCATGCCGTCATAAAACAAGAATACAATCTGCATGCGATCTCTCTAGAATAAACAGACGAATTTCGAGCTCTGTTTTGGGATGAATTTTTGCTAACCTATCACCTGTTTTTTCCCAGCTTAAAACAGTCCTATAAGTGACTCCAAATCGCTTCCCAAAATTCCCCTTTGTCAGCTCAAAATATGTACGGATGAAATGTACTTCATTTCCAGTTAGCGGACCAGATTTTTGCGCTAATGCAATGAGAACATTTTTCTGTAACTTATTATAGTCAATTGCTGGTGTCCAGACATCGCGTTTTTTGACTAAATAGATATTGGTCAAAATAACAGGAAATCCAAGCCCTTCATAAATGAATTGTCTTATCTTTTTCTTTTCCATTCGTGTTTTAATTATACAAGCAATACTTGAAGAGAATTGTAAATGATTTACATTTCCTGTGCAAATACGATTTTGAGAAATATCAGATCGGAATCCTATGGATTAATCTTCAACACTCTCAATCTTCTTGACCTTTTGATTAGCCAATCGGACGCCTCGCACTTGAGCTCCCTTCACAGGAATGTCTTTGAAGATAACGAGTTGCTTTTTGGCTCTTTTGCCGGCAGGAGCAAAAAAGTGCAACTCGACTGTGGGCTCAGGATCTGCGGAGAAATAGAGAAGCTCGCTTTTTTCATCGAGATAGTTGTACATCTTGTCGAGAATGAACTTATCGACGATAAAGCGCTTGGCCCAAGGATGGCCTGTGTCTTTGTTCTTGTAGATGACGTTCATGACAGTCTTTTTGTCAGCAATGCCGGCCCATGCGGGTTTTTCGACGTATTGCTTTTCTGGGACGTTGACTACGGAATAGGTTCCCGTTTGGCTGATGAGGAGCAATTTGTCAAAGTTAGTGCAAGAGAAGGATTCCTCGCCTGAGACTTTGGTGCCGACGAAGCCTCCTTTGGGATCGTAACCGATTTTGAGCTTCTTGGTCTCAATCGCTCTGCGGTCGATTTCTTCGATGGCTTTGATGCGGGTTCTTCGAGGAAACTCCTTGCCATATTTTTGGAGGAGCTTTTGCAGATAATTGATCGTGAACTTTTTGACGTTTTTAAGGTCTCTTTCGACAGCGCGAAGCGCTTCTTCAAGAGCGACGATCTCTTCTTGGTTGCGATCGATGTCGAATCGAGAGATTCTGCGGATGGGGATTTGCAGCAACTTTTCCCTGTCTTCGTAGGTGGGTTTACGCCTGAGTTCTTTTTGATAAGGAGCGAGGGATTTTTCTAAGGTCTGGTGGATCCCTTCTAAGGTTTTAACCGTTTCGATCTGTTTGTAGAGGCGGTTTTCAATGAAGATCCTCTCGAGGGTTTTGTAGAAGATCTTTTCAAGAAGGCGCTCTTTTTCAATCTCCAGTTCTCGTTTGAGAAATCCAACGAGCATTTCGGCGTTGTAGGCGAGCACTTCGTTGACATCTGTTTCCCAGGGCAGGCCCTCTTTGATGACGATGATTTGCGAGTTGAGGGTAACTTCGCACTCGGTAAAACCGTAGAGAGCATCGAGCATCTCCTCGGCGTATTGGCCACGAGGCAGCGCAATCTCAATTTCTACATTTCTAGCGGTGTAGTCATTGATCGCTTCGATCTTGATCTTGCCTTTTTTAGCAGCTTCATCGATTGAGCGGATCAGGCTTTCTGTTGTGGTGCCGTAGCAGAGTTCGCGGATCACGAGGGTTTTGGAGTCCTTGACTTCGATTTTAGCGCGGAGTTTGACTTTGCCGCGCCCTTTGTCGTACTCGCTTCTGTCCATGATCCCGCCTGTGGCAAAATCGGGATAGACCTTAAAGGGCCTGCCTTCAAGGTAGGCAATCTCTGCTTCTAAAAGTTCATTAAAATTGTGCGGCAGAATCCGCGTTGACATGCCGACTGCAATCCCTTCGGCTCCTTGCATGAGCAAGAGGGGGATTTTTGCAGGAAGGGTCACCGGTTCCACATTTCTGCCGTCGTAGGAAGGAACTTTTTCCGTGATGTCGGGATTGAATAGAACTTCTCTTGCAAGTGAAGATAGCCGCGTTTCAATGTAGCGGGCCGCAGCAGAAGGATCGCCCGTGTAAATATTACCAAAATTCCCTTGCATGTCTAGAAGATAACCCCGGTTGGCCAAGTTGACCAGTGCCTCGTAGATGGGAGCATCTCCATGCGGATGCAACTGCATCGTCTGACCCACGATGTTGGCGACTTTGTGTAGTTTTTCATCATTTTGGCGCCAGAGCGTCTCTAAAATTCTGCGTTGAACAGGCTTGAGCCCGTCGACGACATTGGGGATGGCTCGATCGAGAATGACGTAAGAAGCATACTGGATGAAGTGGTCCTTCATCTGGTTCTTGAGATCAGCCATTGTCTGTCACCAGGTTTTTCATGATAAACGTTTTGCGCTCAGGTGTATTTTTTCCCATGTAAAATTCAAGGGATGGTTTAACGTCGGACAGGTTCTGGATCTTCACTGGCACTAGGCGGATATCTTTACCGATAAACTGCTTAAACTCGCTCGGAGAAATCTCCCCTAGGCCCTTAAAGCGTGTCACTTCATACCCTTTTTTGAGTTCTTTTTCCGCCTTGTCTTTTTCTTCTATAGAATAACAATAAATTGTCTGCTCTTTGTTTCTCACTTTAAATAGAGGCGTCTCCAGAATATAGAGATGGCCGTTGACGACAAGTCCTTCAAAATAGGTCAAAAAGAAGGTGATAAGAAGATTGCGGATATGCATCCCATCGACGTCGGCATCGGTGGCCAGAATCACTTTGCTGTAGCGCAAATCGGCAAGATCGTCTTCGATATTGAGAGCCGACATCAAGTTGTACATCTCTTCATTCTTATACAACTGATCCATCTTCATACCATGGACGTTGACGGGCTTGCCACGCAGAGAAAAAACAGCTTGTGCCAAAGGATCCCGCGTCATGACGATAGAGCCAGAAGCGGACTCCCCCTCTGTGAGAAAAATCATCGACTGTTTCCCCTCTTTGCTCCCATCGCCTAAGTGGCATTTGCAATCGCGCAGTTTGGGGATCTTGAACGAGATCTTTTTCTGCTTTTCTTTGGCTTCTTTTTTGACCGCAGCGAGCTCTTTGCGCAGCTTTTCGTTGAAGAGGATCCGATCCACGATCTTTTTTGCTGCGTCGGGGAATTTGTAAAAGAGGTCTTTCACAGCTTCCTTGACCTCTTGGACGATCGGTCCGCGGATCTCGCTATTAGACAATTTATTCTTGGTCTGCGACTCAAAAACAGGGTCTTTGACTTTGATCAAGATGGCGCCCACAATCCCATCGCGCACATCCACTCCCTGGAAATTTTTCTTGGCGTACTCATTGACGCCTTTGAGAATTCCCTCTCGAAAAGCAGAAAGGTGGGTTCCCCCATCTGCGGTATACTGGCCGTTCACAAAGGAAAAGTACGTCTCTCCATATCCGGATGTGTGTAGAAAAGCAAACTCGGCACTTTTTCCCCGCCAATGCAGCGGCTCATAGAGACGGTCCTCTTTGACCTCGTCTTTCAATAGATCTAAAAGGCCATTTTTCGAACTTATCTTTTCCTTATTGAATACAAGAACAAGACCAGTATTGAGATAAGCATAATGCCAAAGCCTCTTGAGGATGGTTTCTTTCTGGAAGGAAAACTTTTTAAAGACCTTGGGGTCGGGTATGAACTCGACATAAGTGCCATTGGGATCTTTGGTCTTTCCCTTCTTTTTATCGCGCAAAACCCCACTCACAAATCTCGCCTCGACAAAATTCCCATCGCGGATACTTTTCACATTAAAATGAGAAGAAAGGGCGTTGACTGCCTTGGTGCCCACTCCATTGAGTCCGACAGAAAATTGGAAGACGTCGTCATTGTATTTGGCGCCCGTATTGATCTGGCTGACGCACTCCACGACTTTGCCAAGGGGAATCCCCCGCCCATAATCGCGCACCGACACCTTGGAAGTCTTCTCGTCCAGCGCAATTTCGACCTTGTCCCCATTGTGCATGATGAACTCGTCGACAGCATTGTCGATGACCTCTTTGAGCATCACATAGATCCCATCATCGGGATGGGAGCCGTCCCCCAACCTTCCGATGTACATCCCCGGCCTGAGCCGGATGTGGGCCAAAGCATCCAAAGACAGAACTGCGCTTTCGTCGTACTTTTTAGCCATAAAAGACTATCTTATCATTATTTTGAGCTATTCATTATTCTATAATTACTCTCTTTAAAAAAACTCATTCTGATTAATTTGTCAATCATTTACAAAGAATCCATTTAAACTAAAAATTTTCTTTTGCCACAAAAATCAACAACTTATAGCCACTTATTGGGAGTTTTTGCTATAAGTGGCTATAACTAACAATGGGTACCACATATGGATAGACTTAAAAATCCCTTTTCACCCGGGGCAGGTTCTCCACCCCCTGAACTAGTTGGACGAGATCTCGACCTCGAACAAGCAAACATACTATTAGGCAGGATTAAGCTAAAAAGATCTGAAAAAAGCATGTTGTTGACCGGACTTCGAGGGGTAGGTAAGACGGTATTACTGAAACAGATGGAACATCTTGCTAAGGAGAGTGGATACCGAACGATTTTTATTGAGGCAATGGAAAACACATCGCTTGCCGCATTGTTGATTCCTTGCCTTAGGAATTTGCTTTATGATTTGAACCGTATTGCTGGAGCTGGTGAAAAGGTGAGACGGGGTCTAGCCGTGCTTCGAAGTTTTATAAGTAGCGTCAAACTCACGGTACGCGATATCACCATTGGAATAGACATTGAACCCGAGGAAGGGTCTGCAGATAGCGGGAATTTGGAAATTGATTTGCCAAACCTTTTCAAGGCGATTGGTGAAGCTGCAGAGGAACGCCAGTCCGCAGTCGCCCTTTTAATTGATGAGATTCAGTACTTTAATAAAAAGGAGCTTGGAGCACTCATCGTAGCCATGCATAAAATGCAGCAGTGCCAACTTCCCATTGTGCTCATCGGAGCGGGTCTGCCGACATTACCAGGACGTGCAGGAGAAGCAAAATCTTACTCTGAGCGACTTTTCAATTTTCCTGATATCGCAGCATTGTCCCCACAAGAAGCCGCCATCGCTTTGGAAGGACCAGCGCGCTCTTGGGGTGTTATTTTTGAGGCCGCAGCACTAACTGAAGTGTATCGTCTAACAAAGGGATATCCTTATTTTCTACAGGAATGGGGATATCAAGCTTGGAATATCGCATCAAGTAGTCCCATTACCTTAGAAGTGATTCAAAATGCTACTGCTGCAGTCATTCCTCGCCTCGACAAAAACTTCTTTAGAGTGCGCTTTGATCGATTGACTCCAACCGAAAAAAATTTCCTGCGAGCCATGGCTGAACTTGGAGCTGGACCTCATCGCATCGGTGACATTGCCGATGTAATGAAAATGAAAGCTACGAGTATCAGCCCTACTCGGGCCGATTTGATTAAAAAAGGAATGATCTACAGCCCCTCCTATGGAGAAATTGCATTCACGGTTCCTCTCTTCGATGCATTTATGATGAGAGCAATGCCTAAGCTAGGCGAGGGATAAAGTTATACTGCATACCCAAACAATTGTAAAAGCTGTTTGGGTATAACACTAACCCTGGAAGCTTATTTGAGAAATAGTGCCCGATCGACCAGGCTTAATTTCGAGGTTATCCCCATCCATCCATTTGCATTGGCCGTTTTCTTCTTTCAAGAGGATTTTAAAGACTATAGGTTTGTTCTTGGTTTTAAGGATAATCTTCCAAATATTTCCTGGATTCCAGGTCATTGAAATCGCTTTTTGAGGATCCCAATCAAGTTTTTTGGCGCCGCTTCCACAGATCACAAGGGATTGACCAAATTTCGTCTCAAATTGAATTCTGATTGAAGAATCTGGAGATGGAGAAAACAGTTCTTTCAGTTTAAGCACACTAATTTCAGAATTTCGATTTTCCAAAAGATAGTTTTTCAGCTTCTGAAAGTTGTTTTTAATGTTATTTTCGGTGTTGTCAACAATATCAAATTGTTCAGTTTCGCTATTCCAGAATTTGAATGAAGGAAAATGAGCCATGTCTTTAAAGACATTTTCGATCACAGAAATATCTTTCGAAACAAGCTCATTAATGACCTCTTTACTTACAACACAACCCGAGAAAAAATCCAACAACCAGCTGTGTGTGTTTTTGAATCCAATATATTCATTGTCCAACTCTATTATTCTATTAGAAGAGTCAATTTCAGAATTGCGCTGAGTAGCATCTCGTCTCCCGGTAATAATATTAAAAAAAATGGCCTTGAATATTTGATTCATATCCAAATTCACTTTACAGAAAGTAAGCGCCTTCTCTTTGTCGCGGATAAGTAATTTATCGATTTCACTTTTGTCCAAATCGCTTCCCATATAATCGCTACCGCAGACCATTATTTTTTTGTCGCTGAAAGAATGATGTGGGTGAAGTTTGACACTCTCTTGAATTACAGTTCCTTGATAATCTCCCTTAAAAGAATTAAACAGGCCTCTATTTTTTTCTGATATGTTTTTGTTAAATGCGTCTTCATAACCTTCAATGGCCAATGTCGTAGGGACAATATTAAAGTTCAATCGGTGACTAATTAAAAACGCTAACTGTTCTTGTTTTGCGAAAAATTTATTTCGGAAATGAGTTTTATAAGTTGGAGATTTGATGTAGATATTGTTTTCCCCATCACTAGCTACAGTAATATTGCGAGATGGGACAATGGTATATCTTCGATTACTTTGCGAATTCGATTTAACACTATTGAACTCTTTAAATGACTTAATATTCTTCACCTTGATTATGAGTGCAACAAATTCTGGAGGAAATCCCGGTTCGGTTTCGGAAATTGAGCTGCCGCTGAATACCTCTGTTACAGAACTAAAAAAGCTTGTTACATCAAAATTAAATGCCATATTCTATCTCTTTTATTCACTTTAATTAATCATTTATTAAGATTATAACACATCATTAATTTATTGTAATTTAAAATTTTTAATACACGCTTAATTGATGCTGGCCCATAAATAAGCAGTATTTATATTTTTAATTTATGCAAAAACAAACCTCGCTCAAGCCAAAACATAGGGGGTCAGGGAAATTTAGCTGATTCTAAGTGCAGTTTTTTCTTGAAAAACTCCCGCAGCTTGCCTTATAAGTTTGGCCACAAAATGGAGGTCAAACCATGACAATGCCAACAATTGGACTTATTCTTTCCGCCATTACCGTTACACAACCTATCACCCCAATGGACACCCAAACTTCCCAATTTCTAGAGGAGTTTGCCAAAGTATTCTCCTCCCTCGACAACCTCCCCTTAAGCGAGCAAAGAGCAACGATCAAGGAGATGTTTCGCATCCCTGAGTCTCAACTGGAACAAGTTGCAAGCTTTGAGAACATCGTGGTCAATGGAACAAATGGCGACATCCCCGTTCGTATCTTCTCCCCATCTTCAAACGGCCCTCTTCCTATCATCGTTTTTTTCCATCGGGGCGGCTGGGTCTACGGCAGCGTCGATGAAAGCGAGCGCATTTGCCGAAAACTCGCCAATGAAATAGGGGCCATTGTAGCCTCCGTCGAATATAAACTATCCCCGGAACATAAATTCCCCATTCCCCTCGAAGATTGCTACGACGCTACAAAATGGCTTGTACAGAACGCTGCTACTTTTTCAGGAAACGCAGCTCAAGTCATCCTTTGTGGAGAGAGCGCAGGAGGCAATTTAGCCGCAGCTGTAGCACTGAAGGCACGAGACACTAAGGAGTTTTCTGTGGCGCGCCAGCTCCTCCTTTATCCGGTTCTCACAATGGAATTAGACGAGCAGCGCTATGAAAACAGCCCTGACAAATCGCTTCTCACCTATGACAATATGACTTTTTTCATCGATTCCTATTTATCTTCTGGAGCTGATTTAGAAAACCCTTATGCTGCTCCCATCAAAAGCCACGATTTAACTAGGCTTCCTGCTTGCTTTGTAGTCACCGCGGAATTCGATGCTCTCAAGCATGAAGGCCAGGAGTATGCAGAAGTTCTTGGTAAGTTCGGCGTAGATACTCTCTATAAGTGCTATCCTGGCGTCATCCACGGCTTTTTGGACTTGCCACTTGCAGACGAAGTGAAACAAGACGCCATGGCTGATATCGTTGCTTGGGTTAAGAGTCTTTAACTTGGGTATAGATATAAACTTTCAATACGATCATTCTTTTTAGGACCGACGATCTTCCAGCTGAGTTGTAAATATTGAGGGCTCAGCTGGACCTGCCCAAAATAGGCATCCGATCCGCATAAATGAGAATCGATGGATACGAGCAGTCCTAGTTTTTTGGGTTTGAGGTGAAAAAGAAAAACCGGTTTGCCTGCGCCATGGCGCAGGTGTTCTAGGCCAATTGTCCCACTAGACATATCCAACGTCCACCGCAAAATGTTGCTAAAGTGGATCTCTCTATCTTTTTCCAGATGCCATACGCCGCTTTCATGAAAATGAATCACAGACGTCCCCTCTTCTACAACCTTGATATCCGCTGTGCCGCGCTTTGGGGCTGGATCAGAAATTAAGGTGGCGTGAGTCTGCAGCATTTCTACAGTTTTAAGGCGCGCCCAGCATTCCAATAAAATCTCTTGCGACTGCTTGAAACTTAAAAGGGGCGATTTAGAAAAAATATTCTCGGGGATATAATACCCCCGTTTCTCTTGTACAGGGAGCAGCTCATAAGCCTTGCGAAGCAGGTTCTCCAATTCTTTTTTCAAAGGGTACACCGGATTAAATCGATAATAGCGTGTCTTGCCCTCATAGAGGCTTTGGATCACTCCTGCCTTTTCCAACTTGGAAAAGCCCTTTTGAATTGGAGTTAAGGGAGTATTCAGCAAACGGTGTAGCTGCATCCCGTAACATTTTTCATTGACGAGCAAGAAAAAGAGGATCCTTTCTATATTTTTACTTCCCATGAGCGTAGAGAGCATAATATTACCACCTATTTTATAAATGATGTAAACCCCATTCAATTTGACCCATCCATTCTAACCGACCCCCTATTTCCAACCTAATCCTAAATCAATCAACCTCTATTATAGTTTAATAATACCCCTGCACCCCCTTGAGAAATTCTTAGATTCATGGATAAATAGCGGCGTTTTTGAACAAAACTTGGAGGTTTATGAAAACAGTGACTCTAAAGATCAATCAATCGAAAGCAGCGCTTGCAACACTACCTGCAGCGGTTCAGATCGTTTTAGCATCATGTATCATAGGGATTTGCGCACAAATCAAGATCCCCCTTTATTTTACACCCGTACCCCTCACGATCACGACATGTGTGATTATGCTGGCAGGAGCTCTTTTAGGCTCACGCAAGGGAGCTCTAGCCGTATTGTGTTATTTGGCGCAAGGCTGGATGGGACTTCCTGTGTTTGCGGGAGGAGCTTCGGGTCTGCTTCATTTCATGGGGCCGACAGGAGGTTATTTAATCGGCTACGTTGTACAAGCATTTGTAGTCGGTTGGCTTTTAGAAAAAAAGCATGACAAGTCCATTGTAACAATCAGCGGCATTTTGCTCGCTTCAACCTGCCTAGAAATGGGAATCGGTTCTTTATGGCTGGCTCAATTCGTAGGAATAGAAAGCTGTTTAAAACTGGGATTTTTTCCCTTTTTCTTCATCGAAGTCGTAAAAGCACTTGCTATAGCGACTCTGATCAAATTTTTCAATAAATCTAATTAAAATAAGGAATTATACAATGCCTACAATCACCGTTCATTTGCCAACAATTTCACTCATGAAAATTTATGCCGATATACCTGCCATTGAGGTTGATGTCACCGACATCGAAAAGACATCGCTTCAGCTGTCTGATGCAGGAAAAGAAATACTCCAAGGTTTCTATAGCGAGAAATGTGTGTTCAACACGCTTCCAAAAGAAGTGATTGCTTACACAGTAAATCTTGTAAATCTTATGCATAGTGACAGGATGCTGATGAAAATTAAGGAGAATATTTTCGAGCAGATGAAGCCCATCATGTTACAATGGGCTCCCCATAGAGTTCATGGAAGCCCAGAGCTTATCTGCTTTAGAGATGAAGATGAAATGGAAATCACAAATGATTTCCACTTAAAGGTGTGTCTTCAAAACCCTTCTAATTTTTCAGCGGTCTTTAGAAGAGCATTAGAAGTTCCATGCAAAGGAACTCTAACATCCTAAGAACTCTCTTGCGGCAATACCCATTGGCATTGCCGCTCAAGTTTAATCCAGAAGCTCCTTCAAAAAACTGACCAGAAACTCACGAACATCTTGCGATGGCGCAAGAGTCGCAAGGTTCTTCATAAATTCGTAAGCTTCTATTTCCTCAGGAGTATCGGGTTCATCTTCCCCGTCTTCTTCCTCCAAATCATCATTATCGGCAACAAGAGATACAAACATGGTTCCGATGGCTTGCATGCACTGATCTCGCATTCCTAAATTGTCAAAGGCAATTGCTTTGCCGAAATGGATTAAAAACTTCGCACCTGGCACTGAAGGAACAGCGTCTTCGGCCATAAGGCTTGCGATAAAATAATTGTCCAAAGCGCCGTGATAGTCTCCCTCTATCAAGCACACACTGGCCAAACCAATCGACTCGTAAATGGAATGCGCGCCATCTTCTTCTAGAGCTTCAAAAGGATTGAAGTGGTCTTCAGCAACACAAGAGAGACTGGAACCTAATAAAATAGTAGCGATCGCGAATTTCAGCATCATTTTCTCCTTCGTAAAGTGAGTTCTCCAGCTCATCCTAACGCTATCTTCTCTTTCCCGGACAATAAAAAATTAGCGGATGACTATTTTTTAAAATCGTTGTAAGCATGAAAGTATGGCACAAAAATCTCAAGAGCAGCTGCGATTGGAATCCTATCGCCACCAAAGAACGGAGTGGAAAAAGTGGGGTCCTTACCTGAGCGATCGGGCTTGGGGAACTGTGCGCGAAGATTACAGCAGAGAGGGAGATGTCTGGCAGTATTTTACTTATGAGATGGCCCAATACCGCGCTTATCGCTGGAATGAAGATGGAATAGGCGGGATCTCCGATCGCAATCAAAGGATCTGCTTTTCCCTTGCGCTGTGGAATGGAAAAGATCCCTATTTAAAAGAGAGGTTGTTTGGGCTTCAAGGGCCTGAAGGGAATCACGGCGAAGATGTGAAGGAGTGTTATTTTTACCTCGACAATCTCCCCTCTCACAGCTACATGAAGATGCTCTACAAGTATCCGCACGCAGAATTTCCCTATCAGAAATTAAGAGAAGAAAACAAAAAGCGGTCGCGAACAGAACCTGAATTTGAGCTGCTCGACTCGGGGGTTTTTGCAGAAAACCGCTATTTTGATGTCTTCATCGAATACGCAAAAGCTTCTGAAGAAGATATTCTCATTCGTTTTACGATTCACAACCGAGGTCCTGAAAAGGCTGAAATTTCCTCCCTTCCGACAATTTGGTTCCGCAATACCTGGCACTGGGGCTATGGAGACAAAGGGGCAACGGGAGATGAGCAAGGAAAACCTCTGCTGAAAAAAGCAAGTAGCAATGAGATTGAACTGAAGCATCCTATCGAAGAAACCTATCATTTGTATGTGCAAGGAAATCCAGAACTCCTCTTCGCAGAAAATGAGACCAACAATCAAAGGCACGACGGCTCAGCAAATCCCTCTCCTTACACAAAAGATGCCTTTCACCGCTACGTCGTGCAAAAAGAGAATCATGCAGTAAATCCGGCTCAAAGCGGCACAAAGGCAGCTGCCCTTTACCGCAACACCATCCCGCCGGGTGAAAAAATCACCCTAGCATTGAGGCTGACAAATCAAGCCATTAAAGAACCCTTCCAACAATTCGACGCTCTTGTGGAAAAAAGCAAAAAAGAGGCAGATGAATTTTATGCCTCCTTCCAGCTTGATGAAACCACTGATGAGCTCAAACACATTCAACGCAGCGCTTTTGCAGGGCTTCTTTGGTCCAAACAGTTCTATTACCTCGATATGGAACAGTGGCGCAAAGGGGATCCCATTCAATCAACAGAGAGAAATTTTCTGCGCAATCGCGACTGGTCGCATCTGACGTGCTTTGATATCCTCTCGATGCCGGATAAATGGGAATATCCCTATTTTTGCTCTTGGGATCTTTCATTTCACTGCATCCCGCTGCTTCTGATCGATCCCGACTTTGCCAAACGGCAGATCGAACTGCTCACGCGCGAGTGGTACCTTCATCCCAATGGCCAGCTACCAGCCATGGAGTGGAATTTTTCTGATGTCAACCCGCCCGTTCTTGCCTGGAGCGTCTGGCGCGGCTATAAAATCGATGGCAAGCTCACGGGAGTCCACGACCGCGAATTTCTCAAAAAGGTGTTCCACAAGCTGCTGATCAATTTCACGTGGTGGGTCAATCAAAAAGACGCCGAGGGAAACAATCTCTTCCAAGGCGGCTATTTGGGCATGGACAACATCAGCATCTTCGATCGCAGTAAAGCGCTGCCAACCGGCGGACATATCGATCAAGCAGACGGCACATCCTGGATGGCCTTTTATTGCATCACTATGCTGCGCATCTCGCTTCATCTTGCTCTAGAAGAGCCCAGCTACGAAGATATTGCGACAAAATTCTACGAGCATTTTCTTAGGATCGCCGGCGCAATGACCTCGCGCGAGGAAAAAGGCGTTTCCTTGTGGGACTCTCAAGATGGTTTTTTCTATGACGTCTTGCATATCTCTGAAAACGAAAAAGTCCCGCTCAAAGTACGCTCACTTGTCGGCCTCCTTCCCCTGCTTGCCGTAGAGACTCTCGAAGAAGAAACGATGCAGAAATTAAAAACCTTTTCCCGCAGGGCAAAATGGTTCATGAGCAAACGCCCCTATGTCTTCAAAGACCACGCATGTGATCTGCACCCAGAAATGGGAAATCGAAAACTTCTTTCCATTCTCAACAAAGAAAGGTTGCTTAGCATCCTAAAATACATGCTGGATGAAAATGAATTTCTCTCCGAATACGGCATCCGTTCCCTCTCTAAATACCATGAGAAAAATCCCTTTTCGTTCCATGCAAATGGCCAATCTTACACGGTGAATTACCAGCCTGCAGAATCGGATATTGCGATGTTCGGCGGCAATTCGAACTGGCGCGGGCCCATTTGGTTTCCGATTAACTTCCTCATCATCGAATCCCTGCAGAAATTTCATCGCTACTACGGCGACTCGCTTAAGGTGGAGTTCCCCACCGGATCGGGCCATTTCTTAAATCTATGGGATGTCAGCATGGAACTTTCAAAAAGACTGATGAAGCTGTTTCAATGCGATCCTGAAGGAAAGCGTCCGATCTATGGAAATAAGGCTTCGTTCTATCAAGACCCTCACTGGAAAGATCTCCTTCTCTTCAACGAATATTTTCATGGAGATCATGGCACTGGCCTAGGAGCTAGCCATCAAACAGGTTGGACCGCGCTTGTGGCAAAATTGATCCAACAAACATGCAAAACCTATCACCCCTAAGGTAAAAATGACAGAACTCCTTCCCGACGTCGTCAAGCCAAACCTCGATCCATTGAAAATCCTCAAGGGGCAAA
The DNA here is from genome assembly GCA_023269355.1 of Chlamydiota bacterium. GTDB lineage: Bacteria > Chlamydiota > Chlamydiia > Chlamydiales > Rhabdochlamydiaceae > CAJCIW01. The sequence goes on from JAHFTO010000004.1 coordinate 97,737, forward strand.
AAGCTCTTGTCACCGGAGCCAATTCTGGCATTGGAGAAGCGATTGCTCTTGCGCTAGGAGCTGCTGGCGCTGATGTCGTCGTCAACTACGTCGCCAACCACGATGAAGCTCTAAAAGTCTGCGACACGATTAAAAAATCGGGAAGCCAGGCCATTGCCATTGAAGCCGATGTTTCCAAGGAAGACCAAGTCTTGTCCATGTTCCAACAAATGTACAAAGCCTTCGGCACCATTGATATCTTGGTCAATAATGCAGGCGTCCAACGCGATGCACCCCTCGAGAAAATGACTCTAGAGCAGTGGAATACAGTGATCGGAATCAACCTTACCGGACAGTTTTTATGCGCACGAGAAGCCGTTAAAGAATTTAAAAAACGCGGCGTCAAAAAAGAAGTCTCCTGTGCAGCGGGAAAAATCATCTGCATGAGTTCGGTTCACCAGGTGATCCCATGGGCAGGCCACGTCAACTACGCTTCCTCCAAAGGCGGCATTCATATGCTGATGCAATCGATTGCTCAAGAAGTTGCTCCGCACCGCATCCGCGTCAATGCGATTGGCCCCGGCGCTATTCAGACTCCTATCAATAAGTCTGCCTGGGCAACTCCTGAAGCTTACGCCTCACTCATGACACTCGTTCCTTACAACCGAATAGGAGAGCCCATCGATATCGCTAGATGCGCCGTTTGGCTATCATCGGATTATGCCGACTACATCACGGGAACGACGATTTTCATCGACGGCGGGATGACGCTCTTTCCCGGCTTTGCGACAGGAGGATAGGATGATTAACCACTATTTCGATGTCATTATCATCGGCACGGGAGCTGGCGGGGGGACGCTAGCGCATCGCCTTGCTCCTTCGGGAAAAAAAATCTTACTTCTCGAGCAGGGATCCTATCTGCCCAGAGAAAAAGAGAACTGGCAATCGGAAGCGGTCTTTCTCACTTCTCGCTACCTCATCAAAGATAAATGGCTCGATAAACGCGGCAAAGAGTTCACTCCTGGCACCCACTATTGCGTCGGAGGGAATACAAAATTTTACGGTGCTGCACTTTTGCGCATGCGAGAAAAGGATTTTGGAGAAGTCCAACACCATGGCGGAATTTCTCCTGCCTGGCCACTCAGCTATCAAGATTTTGAGCCTTATTACCTCGAAGCAGAAAAACTCTACCACGTCCATGGCGAAAGAGGCATCGATTCCACGGAACCTCCTTCCAACGATCCCTTCCCTTATCCCGCTGTTGCCCATGAACCCCGCATCGAAAGG
>JAHFTO010000038.1 GCA_023269355.1 Chlamydiota bacterium
CAACTCGACTTGATGGCCTTCTAAAAGCGTTTTCGCTTGCTCTAAAGAGGGGGCGCTTAGCTCTAAAAATGTATAGTGTGCATCTTTAGGATAAGCGTCAGATTTGACGATCATTTCGGCAAGAAATCCACATCCTCCACCAATTTCCATAATCATCAGGGGTGAATTGGGGTTTTCTTTGGTTAGTTTTTTTATAATCGACATCGCTGCTAAAGACATCTTTGGATAGATGAACTCTTGATAAATACTGATTTGCCCTTTAGTTTCAGACCACCATGAATCCCAAAAATTAGATTTTATGCATCCATAGTCGTAGTGCTGATATTTAATTATCTCTACCTGATTCCCATTGCAAATAAACCTCAAGAAATCTGCATCCTTTAAGAAGCTGGATATGTGAGTTAGACCTATCGAATCATAAGACACATATACTTGTTTGTTTTTGAAGCAACTGTAGCCATAAACTTCATAGAAATCTAAACTTCCTCGATCATTTTTTAAATAAAATTTATGTGAATAGTATTCGAGTGATTTATTGATTATTTGTTGATTGGAAGGTTTTTCTTCTAATTGGAACAGAGCATCTAAAGCTCTTGATAGTGAGCTTTTCAACTCTTGCCTTATTTCTTTAAAATTGCCATCACATCCCGATATTAGAGCCTTATCACCCATTTTATTTTCGTTGGGAAGGTAGGAGTTATTTCTATTTGCATTAAGGGGAGCGTAGTATTTGGGACTAGCTTTATCCTGCTTGTTAAGATTTGGAAGCCAAATATCTTGCAGGAAACTAAATTCCTTTTGAATGACTTCGTTCAAATTTAGTGGGTTTTCTGCAGGGGAGACATTCGGAGCAGGTTGTGATAAATACGCGATGAAACCCCGAAATAAAGCTTCTGTTTTTTCTGCTCTAGAGAACACGGGATTTGTTTGCGTGCCTAGAGTTTCATAAAGCTCATTCATGATCTGACTATACTGGGTAATAACGCTTTTTCTTTGCTCTTGGGGTAAGTTTTTAAACATTTTCCATGCGACGCACTGGATTGCTTTTTGAAGCCTTGACAAATCATCAAAGGCATGGTGCTCTTCCCATTGTAAATTGTCTGCTGGGGGCGGGATCTCAGCGAGCTGGTAGACGTGGCCGTAAATTTCATTGCGGCAAGTTTCTGGCAAATTGTTAAATTGCACCTGAATTTGCTCTCGAGTTGATATCGAGCAGAGCTTGTGTACCTCTAGCAGATGGTTACAGGATTCAATACTCAAACCCTGGTTATTAAAGTTTTGATAATTATAATCTGTAGAATTCATGTAACATGCCATTTTTTTATTGTTTATATTTAATTGTAATAATAATTATATCAATAATTAAGATTTTATTGAATAATAAATAAATATTTAATATTTTATGCGATTATTTACGCTTAAGCATCTAATAAACAATGCATTACATTGATAAAATAAAGAGATGAAATTGGTCTTTTGAGGGAAGGGCGTAAACTTACTATTTTAAACGACTACTGAGGCAATGTTTAAAATAATAAGTTTACAAAAGCCGATTAGTCTTCAGAGACTTAAGGATACCAGCGTCGGGGCTTGCCAAAAGCTTGGTTCGGCTTGCCTTTCTTATGGAAGGGTCTGCGCTTGGAATCTGGTCTAGGTCCTTGTCCTTTAGGGCGGCTTGATGGGGCATTTTCGAATTTTGGCTCAAAGCCTGGGATTTGATGCGGGTTCATGCGCTGTCCGGTGAACTTCTCAATCTGCTTCACAAGAGACATCTCTTTGTGGGACACTAAGGACATCGCAATGCCGGTATTTCCAGCCCTGCCTGTTCTTCCAATACGGTGCACATAGTCTTCGGTGCAACGGGGAAGATCGAAGTTGATCACGTGTGAAATGGTATGAATATCGATCCCTCGAGCGGCTACATCTGTAGCGACGAGGATCTCAAATCCCGACTGGCGCATCTCTTTGATGGTGCGCGTTCTTTGACGTTGGTTCATGCCGCCGTGCAATGCTCTTGCGTTGCGGCCGCTTCTAGCCAGTTTTTCCACTAGGCTATCCGCTCCGCGCTTGGTCGCTGTAAAGATGATAGTTTGGGTCATTTCCGGATCGCTGAGAAGATGGTCAAGAAGGCGGTATTTGTGCTCGATGTTGTCAACGCGGTGAAGCCTTTGATCGATGTTTTCGTGGTTGACCCTTTCTGGGGAGATTGAAATTTCGACAGGGTTTTTTAAGAGGCGGTTAGAGAGTTTGATGACGTTTTTCGCAAGGGTAGCAGAGAACATCAAGGTCTGATGGGAAGCTGGCAATTTGGCGCTGATTTGTTCCACAGGTTCGATGAATCCCATATCGAGCATGCGGTCTGCTTCGTCAAGGATGAAGAGTTCTACTCTTGAGAAGTCGATTCTTCCTTGTTCCATGTGGTCGATTAGGCGGCCAGGAGTCGCAACGAGGATTTCATAGGGGCGGGCGAGGTCGCGATTTTGTGGGGGATAAGGGGCTCCGCCGTAAATGCAGACAGTTTTGCATTTGGTCATGTATCTGCTGTATTTCACAGCTTCTGCAGCTACTTGCATAGCCAGTTCGCGGGTCGGCACTAAAATGAGAACGCGCGGGCCCTTTCCAGGCTTGGAAGATGGCTCCATGAGGCGATTTAAAGAGGGCAAAATGAAAGCTGCTGTTTTACCGGTGCCTGTTTGTGCAGAGGCGCGCAGGTCAGATCCTTTGATAATCTCAGGGATTGCCTGAACCTGGATGGGGGTTGGCGAGGTATAGCCAGCTTCTTTGATGGCTTTCTGGATGTTTGCATGTAAAATTATTTCTTCGAATTTCATGAAAAGGGGATGCTCTTTTTGGTGAGAAAGCAAAGACGATAACAGGTGATGACTATAAAATATAGGTTAAAAATAGAAAGGCTCACTTAAACATCGATTCTTGTAAAAATACAATTTTATCAGCTATATTCAGTTTTCATATTTGGAGGATTCCCATGTCACTGGCTGATATTGAAAAGCAACTTGGCGCTAAAGCAAAAGATTTATTGACCCATGTTTCTAAAACCATCCCTAAAGAAAAACTTCACCTTCCTGGCCCAGACTGGGTAGACCGCATTTTTGGACCTTCTGATCGCAATGAGCGCACTCTGCGCAGTCTGCATGCGTTGTACAATCATGGCAGGCTAGCTGGGACGGGGTATCTTTCGATCCTGCCCGTGGATCAGGGCGTAGAGCATACTGCAGGCGCTTCTTTTGCAGCGAATCCCGATTACTTTGATCCGGAAAATATCGTCAAACTCGCCATTGAGGGGGGCTGCAATGCTGTAGCTTCAACTCTAGGCGTTCTAGGCAGCGTTTCTAGAAAATACGCGCATAAGATCCCTTTTTTGATGAAGTTCAACCACAATGAATTGCTCACTTATCCTACTAAACACGATCAGACGCTTTTTGCCTCTGTGAAACAAGCGCATGATATGGGCTGTGTGGCAGTCGGGGCGACGATCTATTTTGGATCTGCAGAATGCCGCCGCCAAATTATCGAAGTGAGCGAAGCTTTCGCCCATGCGCATGTATTAGGAATGGCAACTGTCTTGTGGTGCTACCTGAGAAACTCCGCGTTTAAAACAGCCGCCGCCGATTATCATGAGGCTGCAGATTTAACAGGGCAGGCCAACCATCTCGGAGCTACGATTGGGGCGGATATCGTGAAACAAAAACTCCCTGAGAATAACGGTGGGTTCAAAGCGCTCAATTTTGGCAAACAGACAGAAAAGATGTACACTCAGCTTTGCACCGATCACCCTATTGATCTTACTCGCTGGCAGGTTGCTAATGGTTATATGGGGCGGATTGGGTTGATCAACTCTGGCGGACCCTCTGGAGAAAACGACCTCGGCCAGGCTGTGATGACAGCGGTCATCAACAAACGCGCTGGCGGCACGGGACTCATTTCAGGGCGAAAAGCATTCCAAAAGCCTATGAAAGAAGGAATTCAGCTTTTAAATGCTATCCAAGACGTATATCTCTGCCGTGAAGTGACAGTGGCATGAGAAAGGGTCTTTTTCTTTCTTGTTTCGCGCTTCTTGCTAGCTATTTGCAGGCTGAGAAAATCGTGCAGTGCGTTACCAACTTTCCCATCGATGCAGAAATGTACACGCACGCTTTAAAAGAGCGAGGGTATGATGGAAGAGTGGTTGTCGTAAATATCAAAGACTACGACAACGATCTTTTGATGAGGAAGGGGCGATTCCACGAGATTCTACGAGCATTGCATTTGGACTATCCTTGGAAAGCGCAGGTTTCAGATGATGTCGATAAGATCGTTTTTTTTAATGTGAATCCCAATGTGGTCAAAAAATACGATCTTTCCCGTTTTCCTAAAGAAAAGATGGTTCTTTTTATGTGGGAGCCTTTCACGGTTCTACCCACGATGTACCTACCTAAAGTCCAAAACTGCTTTTCTAAGATCTACACCTGGGATGATGCGCTTGTCGATGGGAGGACCTACTTTAAGTTCTACTATCCCGTATTCGTGCCTCGATTAGAATCCATACCCTCTTTTGAAGAAAAAAAGCTCTGCACCCTTGTTTGCTCCAATTTAAAGAGTAGCAATAGAGCAGAGCTCTATTCCCAAAGGATTGAAGCAATCCGTTATTTTGAGAGGGTGGGCGAAGAGGGATTTGAGTTTTATGGAAGAAAATGGGACCCAGCCCAATACAAAAGCTACAAAGGACAAATTGAAGACAAGCTCGGTACGATCAAAAATTATCGCTTTGCAATCTGCTATGAAAATACAGCAGATGTTTGCGGCTATGTGACCGAGAAAATCTTCGATTGTTTTGCTGCAGGCGTCGTTCCTGTCTATTGGGGAGCGAGCAATATCGGAGATTTTGTCCCTGGAGATTGTTTTGTCGATCGCAGAGACTTTGCTAGCATGGAAGAGCTGCATCAGTTTATGCGCTCTATGTCCAAGGAGACGTATGAAGGGTATTTGGTTCACATCCGGGCATTTTTACAGAGCGATGGTGTTAAAAAGTTCACCTTTGATCATCTGGCAGATGCCTTTTATCAAGCTGTATCTCAAGGAAGCTTATGAACTACCAATTCGATCATTTTGGAGTCCCGGTCAAAGAAAAGAAACAGGGGATGATCTATTACCCAGAATTTAAAGTGTGGGCTTCTGACTATGAGAAGGATCCCTTGCGCATCGAGTGGTTCTTTTTTGAAGAGGGGAGCCCCATGCATCCTCTCATTCAGAGCGTTTCGCATGTTTGCTATCTTGTGGAGGACATTCAGCGCGCAGTGGAGGGCAAAAAGCTTCTCTTAAAACCCACATTTTATCAAGGCTACCACATGGCATTTATTGAAGAGCAGGGCGTGCCTATTGAATTTATTCAACCTCCGAGTGGTGCATGAGCGATCTCTTTAGTCTGTTTCAAAAAGCAATGATTATCGACTTAACCCATGCGCTTTCTGCCCAAATTCCTTCATGGGATGGATCACTTGCCTTTTCTCTGAGGAATGAAGATCAGATCTCTATGTTAACTAGTACTGGAACGCACATCGATGCTCCCGCTCACTTTATTAAAGAGGGGATGACAATCGATCAGTTGCCCATTCATCGCTTATTTGGGCCAGCTTGCGTGATCGATGTCTCCAAAAAAGCGGATGCAGATTATCAAGTTTCCCCGCAGGATGTAGAAGAATACGAAGCCAAGTATGGCCCTATTCCAGAACATAGCATTGTCGTCGGATATACAGGATGGAGCCGTCATTGGAACAATCCTAAAGCTTATCGCAATGCCGATTCCAGTGATCTTCCCCACTATCCTACGTTTGCTGCTTCAACAATTGAGCTTTTGCTCACTCGAAAAATTGCAGGCGTTGCGATTGACACGCTCGCTTTAGAGCCGATCAACTCCTCATTTCCTGCACATCAACTTTTGCTCGGGAGTGGCAAGTTCATCATCGAGAATCTTGCCAACGCCTCTCAGCTTCCTCCCAAGGGAGCTTACATCCTTGCACTGCCTCTAAAAATTGAAAAATGTGGCGAGGCTCCAGCGCGCGTTTTTGCGATCCTTCAGGAATAAAGGCATAAAAATCACCTTGCATTTTATCTCATTCCCACGAAAAATCTTATGCATTTCATGGAGGAATTATTTATGGCTATAACCACTAACATTGTTCTGAGAAATGCATCAAACCCAGAGTGTCCATTTACATTAACACCTGTAGAGAAGTTGAAAGATCCAGTCTGTGCTCTACCTTGCCAGCATATTTTTGGACGTACTGACATTGTCAGCTGGATGGAAAAAGGTCATAAAAATTGTCCGCTGGATACACGCGACATAGAATCACTGAGTAATGTCACATTTGTCGAGGATGGGAGTAGTGCAGAGAAAGTGGCGAGCGATGCACCGGTTCCCGAAGAGAAAAAAATATCCGCTGAGGAGATAGAAAAAATAGCGCAAGTAAAAAGGCTTGTATCTTCCCAAGTTGTAATTTCCAACAGAACAGAAGAAATGCTCCTCAAAAGTGTTGAGCAAATTACCATTAAATATGAAAGTAGAGCAGATAATCTGTTCCCAAAGAAGTATGTCAAATTTACAGGAACTCCCATTGATGAAGCTTATAAAGACCATTATCTCTATAAGAAGGATGCGCGTTTCTACATGGACGAGCTTAAAGATCAGCATGCAGAAATCGCCTTAATCCAAACTTTCAATAGCAAAGGACATTACGTCCATGATAGCTATGATTTTAATATTATCCATTGAGGATCCCTTCCACGTTACCGAATCACTTTTAGGATTTGTTTCAGCGGCTTTTCATTGGCTTTGAATTGCCGCTTTTTTTCATTAGAGGAGTTAGAGGTTTTTTTCACTTTGCCCACTTCCCAAGGGAAGGGATGTTTAGCAGGAGGAACTTTTGCATCGGCATCGGGAAGGGTCGCCATTTTTCCCATGAGCTCTCCGACGATGGCTCCTGCGGGGCCTTGACTTTTCAGAGCGCCTGAGATCATTTTATTTTGCCAAGCGAGCAGAAGAGCGACTTTAGCGGTTGCCTTGCTAGAGTTGATTTGCACATTGTTGGTGGGGCCTTTCATAGGAATGGTGAGCACGTAATTTTCTGGAAGTCCTTTGATGCCAAACGCTTTCTGCAGAGTATCGGCTGTGATGCCGAGCACCATATCGACGTAATCTTTAGGCAGATCGATTTTTCCCCAGGTGCATACGTCAAAGTTGTTGGCGAGGAGGATTTCTGTTCGCTCGATATCTACAACGCCTTGTTTTATTTTGAAGTCAATAGGAGCAAACCACAGAGGAAGCTCTCCGCTCTGTTTGCTTTTGAGCAGGCCGAGTGCAATGTTGACATTACCTTCGTTGTTGCAGGAGATTTTACCCAGTTCTATGCGCGCCTGAGGTATAGCCATTTTAGCGAGATTGGAGGGATAAAGGGGTACGTACACGCCATTTGCGGGGATGGCGGCTGATACGAGGGATTCGGAATAAAAATAAGAGAGGTTGAGGGGGTTGACTTCTTTGAGAAGAAGTCGGCTCATTTCAGGGGTTACTTTCATTTGGATGTAGAATGTGTCTTTCAGCATCATGGCTCCATTCACAAGAGCGCCATTTAAGTCGATGCGAGTTCTTGGCGTATTGACATTGAGGGCAATCGGTCCTGAAAAATTTTTCAGCTCGGTAGAAAGCGTTGCATTGATCATCTCTCCAAAAAGAGCGGTGAATGGAGAGTCGCTGCGGCCTTGGGCTTTTGCGAGGATGTCGAAAGCGCGCGAGGGGAATTGTTGAATTTTCATCTGGAGGCTTCCTGCAAGCTGCGTCAGATCAAAAGCTCCTTGGGCATTTGTCGATTGCTCCAGTGTCCCTGTCAAAGAAAGAGATCCGTTTTTGACAGAGGTAGGTGCTGTCGAAGTACCAGCAAGAGTCATGACGCCGCTGTCTAGCGATGCTGTCAGCGGAGAAGTGTTGCCTGCTTTATTCACAGCAAAAGAGAGGTTGGACAGTTGGATGGTTTCATTGGAGGCATTATCTAGGAAGGAGAGCTTGGGGTTGCGGCCGCTGACATTCAGCTGCAGCTTGGAAAGATCAAGCGCGATGCTGGGGAAACGATCGGCAAAGGTTTTGATTTCTTGTTTGGGAAGGACGGGAAAAAAGAGCTTCGAAACAGACATAGAAAACGTGCTCGGCTCTTTCATTTCAAAGGGGACTTTGCCCCCTTTGGTTTTAGGCTGGATGGCTAAATAGTACTCAGGTGTCAGCACCCAGGATAGTTGATTGGAGGTTCCTTGAAGTTTGAGGCCAGAATTGTCTAGGGCGCAATTGAAATCTAATTGAAGGTTCTGGCTGGAGCATTTCATCTGCACGTTTTGCTGAGATGGTGTGCTTTGCAGTTTGAACTTTCCAGTTAGGGAAGGTCCGGCGAGCAGATTCAACTGGGCAGAAGGACAAAAAGCGCTAAAAAGGAGGGTGGAGATGTTTTGCACATCTAATGTCCCCGACAAGGTGGCTTGCTGGAAGCTCTCGGAAAACTGGGAAAGCACAAAGTCTCCTTGCAAAGAACCTGGCCCTCCTGAGGGGTTTTGCATGTTTGAGCTCAGCTGCAAGGCTGCAGATTTGGACTTAGAGTCCCATTGGAAGGGAACGTTTAAGTTCTGCAACGAAATGGTTTGATTTTGCGCTACAAATGCGATTTCTGGGCTGGATAGTTTCCCTTTTAGGGGATCTAAAGAGTTCACATCAAGCTTGGCTTGTAATTTGGAAATGTTGACGTCGGAAAAGAGGATTTGTCCTGTGCTTACACTCGCGCTTAGGCGCGCATTTTTTATCTGGTCTGTAGGGATGACAAGCTGATCAAGCGTTCCCACAATAGGGTCAGTTTTAGCTAATCCAGGATTGATGTTGAAAGTGAATTGAGCTGGGGAATTAAGTGTGATTGGATTGTTCAAAGAAAGATCTAGGGAGGGAATATTTAAAAACTGAGACTGCCAGGAAAATTGCAGCTTGGGATTTGTTTTAGTCAGATTGATAACAGCATTCAGGTCCACTGTGTTTCCAAGCCATGTCGAAAGCGAAGAAGTTCCCAAAGTCATTGCCACTAGGTCGATGGGAAATTTAGATGCGTTTATAGTCCCAGTCCCGCTCTTCGAGTCGGAAAAAGGATTTTCGCTTTTGCCTGCAATGGCAAGGGTTCCTCCGCCTGCAGAAGAAGACAGACTCATAGAGATTTCCTTTTCCAAGGATGGGCTGCTTGCGGTTAGATTGAGGCTGCTCAATGGAAGAGTTGTTCCGTTAAAGCATAGGTTTATGGGGTTTGGTGCTATGACTGTAGCTTGGAAAGCGCTTTTTAAAAGATCGGCACTATTTGAGGGAAGCGGACAGGTATATTGGGAGATTGTTCCTTGAATGAGAGCAGTTTGAGTTAAGATGAGCTGGTTAGATGCAAGTTTTTGAAGCAGCTGAGGTGTAACGCTGAATTGAAAAGTTGCAGGATTTTTTAAAGAGATGAGATTGTTTTCCGTTTTGGTTGCGATCTGTGCAGTGAGGTTGGGAGATCGCGCATCGAGGTTCACTTCAAAATTGCCTTGTGCGAGCTTGACATTCGACTGTACATCTATCTTTTCTCCTACAGCTGCATAGATCAAGCCGTTTAGGCTGGGATTAAAAAGTGCAACCATCTGATCGATGCCCATGACAGGAAGTTCAGTAAGAGTGGCGGTAAAATTGGCGCTCGGAAAGGGCGAGTTTAATTCTGAAGCAGACCCTTGGATTGCGATCTTGCCATTTGAGCCTTGTTGGCTGGCCGTGCTGTTGAGCGAAAAAGCAACCTCATTTTGGCTCATGGTGTCCAAAGAGCCATCAATTTGCTCAAAACGGATGGGGGGAAGGTTAGGGGGACTGAACTCCACGCTGCCTTCTGTTATTTTGATATGGCCTAAATTCTTGCTAAAGAGCACATGCAAAAGGGAAGCATCAGAGGCAATTTCTTGGCATGTGAGTTGCACGTGCTGACTGGAGTTTTGCGCTTGGATTCCATTTGCGTTTTGTGTTCCTAGCCAACTTAAGGAAAGCGTATCGATCTGGAGCTCAAATCCGCTTTTTTTGCGCACGATATCTGCAAGCATTTTTTTCCCGGTAGATGTCGAGATCAGCATCGGCAGGCAAAAGATCAGCAGAATGATCAGAAGTACAAAGGCTCCAATACAGGCCATGAACACTTTTAAGGCAGAGCTTTTTTGTTCCATGGGGCTATTCTCCATCAATGGAATAAATGGTAATGGCCTCTTTACGGCCAGGGAGGATCATCGGTCCAAGACAGGTTGCCTTGATTTGTCCTTCTAGCGCTTGATAAGTGATCTCGCTCATTAAAATCGACTTTTTGAGGATTTTTGTCGCTTGCTCCAATCGGGCAGAGACATTGACAGTATCTCCAATTGCGGTGTAATCGAGCCTCTTTTCTGAACCGATGTTGCCGACGATTGCAGGTCCTGTATGGATCCCGATGCCGATGCGGATGGGAGGTTTGTTCTCTTTTTCCCATTTTGCATTGAGTTTGATAAGCTCTTTTTGCATGTCGATCGCGGTCATAACAGCGTGTTTTTCTTGGAGCTTGTCATCTAGAGGAGCTCCAAACTCAACCATAATCCCATCGCCGAGGAATTTATCCAAGGTTCCATTATAGCGGAAGATCACCTCTAGCATCGTCCCAAAATATTCGTTGAGCAAAGAAACGACCTGTTCGGGAGGGAGCTTTTCTGCAAGTTCGGTGAAATGGCGTATGTCGGAAAAGAGCACGGTGATTTTGCGGCGCTCTCCTTCGAGTTTTGCCACATCTTCTGCTTTGAGGATCTCTTCCATAACATGCAAAGAGACGTATCTTGCAAAGTTGAGTTTCAGACGCTCTCTTTCTTTTAAGCCCTGGGTCATTCGGTTAATTTCTGTCCCCAGCTCTTCAAATTCATCGTGGGTGTCTAAAGTAGATCGGCTATTGAGATTTCCATGGCCGATTTCTTTGACGCAATCGAGCAAGCAATGCAGCGATAGGGTGACTCGTTTTGCTAAATAATGGCCGACAATAATGGCAATTAAAAGCGAGATGATAAATCCGGTTGCAAAAAGTTCGACAATTTTTTTGTAGATGAACAAATATCTGTCTATGGAAATATCGGCACCGATGGTAGCGACATAGTTTCCCTCTTTGTCGTAAACGGGAGCAAAGCCAGAAAGCCATGTCCCTAAATCGTCTGAGATAAATTCATTAGGAGAATAGTATTCCTCCAGATGATCTATCATCCCTCCGGCATTTGCCGTTGTGTCAATATCTCCTGCATGGCTGATCATCGGAGGGTATTCTTCTGCATCGACGACGTAGATCAATTGATCGGGATTCACAGGATTGGGCTTAAAGATATAGAGCGATTTGATGTAGACATCCGGGCGTCTATTGGCATCTCGCGCTTTGACGAGGAGTTCTTTCAATTGGATAAAAGAGGCGAGTTTTTCATCGCTGGCTTTACTGATGATTTTTAAGGGTTCTGGATCAATGAGGGCAGCTGTAGTGGCTGCTACAGTGAGAACCTTGGTCTGCTCATCTTCAAAGGCATGGTCGCGAAAAGTATAGAGAAGAATCCCATATCCCAAACTGGAGCTGATAAATGCAGTTCCAACGAGTGCAAGATAGAGTTTTGCGCGGTATTTCATAGCCTACGAGGTGCCTCGCAAGACCTCCGGCTAGAGGTCTATTCCTTGCACAATAAGAGGTAAGGGAGTTTTTGGGAAAGAAAAAGTAGGAGGCACGGTATCGAGACAGCCCCCGTGATACTAGTGTTTGAACCTATCTCACTAAAATTTTTCGTCGATTTTCGGGATAGGTTCTTAGTCGAATTGTTCTAATGAAGCGTGCTTGCGAATGTTATCTTTGTGAGCTATTAAGAATTGTTTAAATTCCTCTTCATCCGTTGAGGCAAACCTAAAGTCACCGTATTCATCCGGCTTGTATGTCTTGCCATCGTGGGATAATTCTGTTGTTCCAGGTTTAGGTAGGGCTTTATTGCTGCGTTCCCACGATTTGACATCATGATTATAGACGTAGTTCTTAATGATATCGAGAGTATGAGGATAGAAAGTGTGGTGTTTATAACCAAGGTAGGTTTTTACTCTGTCAGCTTGGGGGGTTTGACAGGTGTTGATGAGCGCAGTGATTGCGAGCTCTCTAAAACTTCTATTCACGATCTGTTCTATCTCTGGATCCAAATTATGACCACTCCCACCAAACTTGAGTGTTTTGGCATGCTTATCTGATTCAGCTTTATGTTTGACTGTTGCTGAAAAGAATTGGATATCATTTGAGTGTACAGGTGAACTTACATCAGGCAGCACTCCCATGAACTCGATTTCTGCTTTTTCGAACGCAGTTGCTGGATCTGTAGAAGACTTCTTGTTTTTAGAAGATTTCTGATTTAATAATTGCAAAGCAAGCTGGGATATAAGCTCAGCTTCTTCTTCCCAATTTCTCGCATCAGTAACGTTCTTCCACTTACCATCACCTTTTTCATCGATCTCGACCGTAATTTCATATTTCACTCCATCGATCTCTACGGTGGGTTTTTGCTTTGGAACGATTGTGAATCTTTGGGCAGGGATGGGGTTAGATTTAGGTATTTTTTTGGAATTATTTGTGTTTTGGGTCGTAGAAGTGGTTGTTGTAGTAGTAGTGGTGGAAGTAGAAGAGTTGTTGTTGGGAAATTGATCTGTTACATCTTCTACCTGAGGGTGCAGTCCAGAAGAAGAAGATTGATGGGTAGCTTGTGTGCCAAAGGTGTGTGTGCTATTTGTTACTGTAGACATAGTTTTAATCCTTTTTAATTTTTATATTAAGTGTTTTTAATTCTATTATTATAATTATATCATTTTAACAAAATAACTAAAATACCATTAAACAGTTTAATATAAACACAAACAAAAGCCTCTCCTGAAAAACACAAGTCCTTAAGACTTAGTGTTATTCAACAGTGACGGATTTGGCTAGATTGCGGGGGTGATCTATATCGGTCCCTCTTTCCAGGGCGATATAATAGGCAAGTAGCTGAGTTGCAACGGAATAGAGTATGCTCGCTAGTTCGTCGCAGATGGGGGGGAGATAAAGGACGTCTGTGGCTACTTTTTCGATTTCTGGGGTGCCTTCTGGAGCAAAGACGAGGAGAGGTCCTCCCCTGGCCTTGATTTCCATGAGGTTGCTAATCATTTTTTCAAGGGTGTGGGTATTGCCGCAAAGGCCGACGACGGCAAGCTCGGGGTCGACAAGGGCGATAGGGCCGTGCTTCATCTCGCCGGCGGGATATCCTTGTGCATTGATGTAGCTGATCTCCTTGAGCTTTAGGGCGGACTCAAGGCTGGTAGTGAACATGTAGTGGCGACCGAGGAAGAAGAAGCTATTGAATTTTGCGTATTTTTTAGCCAGCTTTTGGATGGCTTCATGGTTATGCAAAATGCGTTCGACTTTTTGGGGCAGCTGCTGGATTTCGGAGAGGAAGGCATGTCCTTCTTCTTTGCTCATATGGCGAAGTCTAGCCATGAGGAGTGTGAATAGAGAGAGAACGGTCAGCTGGCTAGTGAAAGCTTTTGTCGAGCAGACGCTGATCTCGGGTCCTGCTTTAAGGTAAAGGGTGCAGTCGGCTTCGCGGGTGAGGGTGGAGTTGCGGACGTTGCAGAGGGCAAGGACTTTGGCGCCCTTACTTTTAACCTCGCGCACAGCCGCGATGGTATCCAAAGTCTCTCCTGATTGGCTGATGGCAATAACGAGGGTGTCTTGAGAGAGGATAGGATTTTTGTAGCGGAATTCTGAGGCGATTTCTGCCTGAGTAGGGATGCGAGCTTTGTCTTCGAGAAGGGAGGCAGCAATCCCACCGGCATGCCAGGAAGTGCCACAAGCAAGGATCACGATGCGCTGGACAGCGAGAAGATCAGAAGGGGTCAGGGTAAGATCTTCAAATTCCACTGTGCCAAATTCGGGGACAAGGCGGCCGTGGAAGGCTTGCTGGATAGTTTCCGGCTGCTCGAAGATTTCTTTGAGCATGTAATGGGGATAGCCATTTTTGGAAGTGGCAGAGTTTCCTCCAGCGAAGCGTTCCATATTTTTGGAAACAGGTGAAGAGTTTTGATCGAAAACTTCAATCTTGCCTGGAGTGATGCGGGCGATCTCATTATTGCGCAGGAACATCACATCGAGATTAGGCTCGCAAAAGGCATTAGCATCGGAAGAGACAAATGATTCAGAGCATTTAGGGTCCCTGGCGATGGCAATTGGGTTTTCTCGTGCGGCAGCGATGATCTGGTGCGGGTGGTCTTTGTGGATGAGGGCAATGCCCCAAAATCCTTTTAAAAGAGCTAGGGCTTGCTGTACAGCGGCCAGAAAGTCCCCTTGATAAAAGTGGGAAATGAGCTGAGCGATCACTTCTGTGTCCGTATCGGAGTAGAATTTTCTTCCCTTAGACTGGAGCATCTCACGGAGGGCAAAGTGGTTTTCAATAATCCCATTGTGGACGACGGCGATGGACTCAGCCTCATCAAAATGGGGGTGGGCATTTTCTTTGGAGGGTTTGCCATGCGTTGCCCACCTTGTGTGAGAGATTGCAAGGTCCATCCGCATCGGTTGCTCTTTAAGAGCATTTTCCAGGGAGTCGATCTTGCCGACTTCTTTGCAGGCGACAATCTTACCTTCGAGGATCCCAGCGATTCCGGCTGAGTCATAGCCTCTATATTTCAGCTGTTTTAATCCTGACAGACAGATCTTTGAGGGATTGCGAGGGCCGATGTAACCGAAGATGCCGCACATAGGGTAGAGGTCCTTTTGAGTGTGAAACCTGCACTATAACAAAAAGGGTTCATAATTGAAAACCGAGGAAGTTGCAAATCATCCTATTCTAATGTATATTAAAATAAATACTATTAAACATGGGCGGACATGACCGGGTTAAAACCAAAGACTGTTGCCGAATCGGCCATCAACGACCAGACATATAAAGTATTTCCCAATGACCTAAATTCCAATGATACGATCTTTGGGGGGCTTGTCATGTCGATCCTTGATCGGGTGGCGCTGGTTGTCGCTGAACGCCATTCGGAAAAGATCTGTGTGACAGCGGCGGTGGACTCGATGCATTTTCTAGCTCCGGCAAGAAGAGGGGATATCTTGATCTTCCGAGCATCGATTAACCGCAGCTGGAACAGTTCAATGGAGATTGGGGTAAAGGTCCTTGCTGAGCATTACGAGACAGGGGCCTCTAAGCATATTCTCTCCGCTTATTTTACCTTTGTGGCTGTCGATGATTATTTGCAGCCGGTTCCTGTGCCGCAAGTGATCCCAGAAACTCCCATAGAAAAAAGGCGCTATGAAGAGGCAGAAATCCGGCGCCAAAGGCGCAAAGAGGAGAAGGAAGATCGGGAGAAACGTCGCGGCTCTAAAGATCTCTAATGAGCGGTTTTCTTTGCAATCAAGGTCATGAATAGAGGAAATTCCTGCCTGCTGCGGTTTTCCATAGCAGCTGTTTTACCAACGCTTTTTTTATCCGAACACCATTCTTCGATCTGATCAAGGACAAAGCCTGCCTGTTTGAGCTGAGCGCTATAATAGGAGATGGGGTGGTGGAAGGACCAGGTTTGTTCAGACTCTTCCTGCTTGCTCGGGTGGGTCTGAATGGGGATTTTGAGATCAGTCATATACCGGTCGATGCGTCGGTACTGCAGTTTTTTTTGTTCATCAACGCCCCATCCGGACTGGCGGGGAATCCGGAAGGCTGGGTGGTTAAGGACGATGATAAAGGGAGCTCCTGTCCTTAGATGTGTGAATGCAGTGCGGAAGAGGGGAGCTGGATTGGGGATGTTCTGGACGGCGAGGACGCAAGAAGCATGGGAAAATTCTTTATAGGGAAGCTCTAGAGGATGGGAGAGATCGTGGACGAAGAATTGATGAGGGGATTTCGGGTCGTATTTTTGTGCGGCATGGATCAAAGAAGCGGATCCATCGATGCCTAGATATTTGATTCCTTTGGGGAGGTGGCGGGCGAGGATGCCTTGGCCGCAAGCGAGGTCGAGAAGGTGGGGCTGGGGTCTTTTTTCCCTTTCGAGGATGTTAAGAACGCGCGGGATGATGACTTGCTGATGGTAATAATGTCCTTTAGCGCCGACGATCTTATCGTACCAGCTGGAAGAGGTTTCCCAGGTCGTATCGTTTGTATGCATCTTTTCCTTGTCAAAGAATTCTTAAGATACCAAGATTAGCATCTTTTGCTATTTCATTGCGAGGATCCGATGACGTATTGCGATCTCACCCTTCCAGTTAAAGCCTTTGCGGCTCCTGTGCACACGACACTGCACCAAGATCAGACTATTGAAGAGGCGCTCGTCTCTTTGAGGCGCCGTAAAGTGGATGATAAAATTATTTATTTCTACGTCATCGATGACAATGGTCTTTTACAGGGTGTTGTGCCGACGCGGCAGCTATTGCTTAAGGAGCGTCATTCTACCATCAAGGAAATCATGACGCATTCGGTCTTTCATTTGAAAGAAGACCAAACCCTTCAAGAAGCCAAAGAGCTACTTTCCAGTCATCAGCTTTTAGCTCTCCCTGTTGTGGATGCCAATTCACGCCTGATTGGAGTTGTCGATGTCCAACTCTATTTAGAAAAGTCATTTGATATCGAAAAAGCGCGCCACTCTAGCGATGTGTTTCAAATCTTAGGTCTTACCTTAGAGTTGGATAAACAAAAAGGCGCTTGGAAAAATTATCGGATTCGCATGCCTTGGATCCTGTGCAATATGATAGGTGGGATCGCTTGTGCGGCGATCTCTTTTTATTTCCAGGTGGTGCTTGCCAAGGTGCTTCTTTTAGCGATGTTCATTCCGCTGATATTGACGCTGAGCGAATCGATCTCCATGCAGTCGATGACTCAGAGCTTGCATCTTGTTCGCCAGGCGAATATCTCTACTAGACAAATTCTCAAAAGGATCTTTACGGAAGCGCAAATGGTCATCTTGCTAGCAGTGACATGCGGGATTTTAATCGGTTTTATTTCTTTGCTGTGGGGCGGAGGATGGGGACCTTCGGTGACGATTGCGTCTTCGCTCTTCATTTCGATCAGTCTTTCTGCATCCATTGGGGCGTCAGTGCCCCTCATTTTGTATGCACGTGCTTGGGACCCAAAAGTGGCGTCAGGTCCCGTGGTACTGATGATGGCCGATGTCCTCACGACAGCGATTTATCTGTCGCTTGCAACTTGGCTGCTCCTTTAAGGTTTAATCCTCTTCATGCTTAAGCTGCTTTTTCCAGCTTGGCTTTTGGAAAAGAAGAATGATCGAGGGCAAGATGCATGCAATGATCACGCCAAGGACTAAAAATAGCACGTAGAAAAGGGTGCTTCCCGTTTCGATTTGCGCTGGGGGAAAGAACCCAATGATCATCGCAAAGGCGGAGCTAATGATGCCAACACCAGCGACAATCCACATGCCTATTTTTCCGCCGGGGATTTTGTAAGGGCGTTCGACTTTGGGTCTTGTGTAGCGCAATTTGATCGCTGCGGCAAAAAGCAGACCATACATGACAAGGTAGAGTTGGGCGACGATGGCAGAAAGAATCCAAAAAGCGCTGCTGACTGTTGGCATGAAGACAAATACGAGAGATAGTAGGGAAACAATAACCGCTTGGACGATGAGGAGCCTTGTAGGCATTCCATCTTTATTGACGGCGCGGAAGTAAGGAGGAAGATCGCCTGATTTGGCCGCGGCGAGAAGACCTTTAGTTGGCCCAATGACCCAGGTGCTCAGCGAACCAAATGCGCCTAAAGCGATTAAAATTGCAATGTAGGGAGTCATCCATTTCAACCCATAGGCATCTACAAAATAAGAGAACGCCTGCATCGAACCTGCGACGAGGCTGATTTGCTTTTGCGGAATGACGCTGGCAATGGCAAGAACTCCAAGAATAGACATGCCGATGATCAGAGCTCCTGACAAAAGGATTGCTTTGGGGTAATCTTTTTGAGGGTTTTTGACATCTCTTGCATGGATCGCGGACATCTCCATCCCGCAAAGAGACAGAAGGACTCCTGTGAAAAAGACAATCTGATCGACTGATCCCATATTGGGGATCAAGCTATCCCATGTCATGGATATTTCTAAGGGGCGGCCGGTGAAATACCAGATGAGGCCGAGAAGGATGATGAGTCCTCCAGGGATAAAGGTTCCCAAGACGACGCTCACCGAGCTGATCCATCCTGATATTTTCATTCCAAATAAGTTGGCGATCGTCGCAGCCCAAAAAGAAACTAAAATGATAGTGAGCGCAAAGGAAGTGTTGCTCGCAAGGGCGGGATCGAAAATATAAGCGATTGTTGCTGCGATAAAAGAAAGGATGGTAGGATACCAGATGGCATTTTCGATCCACAGGAGCCAGATTGCAAGAAAGCCAGTGCGGTGGCCAAAGGCTTCTTTGACCCAAGCAAAAACTCCGCCATTTTTTGGCCAGCCCGTAGCAAGTTCAGCAGCGACAAGGGATACGGGGATAAAGAAGACAATCGCTGCCAAGACCAGGTAGAAAATGGAGGCAAAGCCATATTCAGCAGTGACCGGCCAATTTTTGACGCTGCCGATAGCGGCCATATTAATCATGGCTAAAGTGAATACGGATAGTGTGCGTTTGGTCATAAAAAACAAATCTCTCTATTCTTAATTTTCACAATTGCTTATATATTAAATATGATCAATGACAAATCGATTTCTGCATTAAAAAAAGCGAAGTGGACTTCCCATTTTAAGCGTCCATTATATGACAGCTATTCATTTTCTCGCATTCCAAATACGATTTCTAAACTTTTATCAGGCAGAGGGGAAAAAGTGCTCCCTGATGATGTTGTAGGGGGAAGATTTGAGAAGTACGATGCTGCCATTCTTTTTTTGATCGATGGCTTTGGGTGGAAATTTTTTGAGAAATATCAATCTCAATTTCCCTTTTTAAAACGGTTTGAACACGAAGGCGTAGCATCTACAATTTCTTCTGAATTTCCATCGACGACAGCAGCTCATGTCACGAGCATTAACACTGGGCTTGAAGTTGCAGAAACAGGAATCTATGAATGGTTTTATTATGAGCCCCTGGTCGATCGGATGATCGCTCCGCTGCTGTTTTCTTATGCAGGAGACCATGAGAGCGGAACCTTGCTCCAAGACAAGTATCGCCCCACTGACATTTTCCCCTTTGAAACGATCTACCAAAAGCTTTCTAAGAAAGGAGTTAAAAGCATTGTTTTTCAAGATGAAACAATCGCGCATTCTGCCTATTCAAAGTCCCTACTTGCAGGAGCCGAGGTGGTTCCTTTCAAGCATTTTACTGGAGCACTGGATCAGCTTGTGGAGCTTTGCCAGAAGCCTTTAGATGCTCCGACGTATTTTTTCATTTACTTTGGCGATATCGATGCGATGGGGCATCGGCATGGGATTGATTCACGGCAATTTTCAGAGAGTGTGGATTTTTGTTGGAGTTCGGTAGAAAACCGGTTTTGGCAAAAGATGTCCCATTGTCCCAATAAAATTGCTGCGTGCTTTACAGCCGATCATGGAATGTGTCCGGTGGATCCAAAAACTACGATTCTTCTCAATCAAGTGCGCCCTGAACTTTCCAAGATGGTCAAAAAAAACCGAGCTGGACAACCTTTAATTCCAGCAGGATCCTGCCGCGATTTTTTCTTGCACATCGAAAAAGAGTATTTAAAGGAAGCGCAGCATCTTTTAGACAAGGAGCTCAAAGGAGTTGCTGATGTTGTCTTTGTAGAAGAGTTGCTCTCTCAAGGATTTTTCGGCAGCAAAGCGCCTCATAAACGCCTCAAAGAAAGAGTCAGCGATTTGGTTGTTTTGCCTTATATCGGAGAGAGTGTTTTCTGGTGGTTTGAGAATCACCGTTTTGCACAACACTTCTATGCTGCACATGGAGGACTCACTCCAGAAGAGATGGAATCGATTTTTCTTTTTACGACATTAGGTTGAGAGAGCCTGGGTAGATTTCTCCACCCAGGCTATAGCTTATTTCTTTTTCTTTTCTTGTTTTGCCAAACGCTTTTCTTTCAGTGTTTTCTGTGGTTTCTTACGGTCTTCTTTTTTTACTTCTTTTGCTTTGCCCATATGAGTTTCTCCTCTATTGTTGAACCTATCCGAACAAAAGTTTCAGTCGCTTTTCAGGTTCTTTTGAGCCTCTTTTCGATTCTTTTGCTGGGG
>JAHFTO010000063.1 GCA_023269355.1 Chlamydiota bacterium
TTCAATCGTTTCTACAGTATCTGTGCCGCGGCTTAACATGCGATGCTTCAACTCGTCAAGCGAGGGCGGCTTAATAAAAATGGTGACGGTTTTCCAGATCATGCGCAGTTGTGCAGCCCCTTGCGTGTCGATGACAAGCACAACATGCTTGCCTGCATTAAGCCGTTCTTCTACCCAACTGCGCGATGTCCCGTAGTAGTCGCCGTAGAGTTTAACATATTCCAGGAAATCTCCCGAGGCAATTTTTTTCTCAAACTCGTCATGCGTCAAAAAATTGTAGTGCCTCCCGTTGATTTCCCCTTCTCGAGGCTGCCGTGTAGTGAACGAAATGCTGGCCACAACACAAGGAAACTCATCAGTAAGCATCTTGACCAGGGTGGTTTTGCCGGTGCCCGCCGGAGCACTGACGATAAAAGGGCGGCCAATTTTTCCATTACCAAGGAGTTTTTCACTCATTGTATCCCATAATCCTATTCAACATTCTGTATTTGTTCGCGGATGCGCTCGAGCTCAGCCTTTACATCAATGACTAGGCGGGCAATCTCCACATCAGCGGATTTCGATCCGATAGTGTTGATCTCGCGGTTCAACTCTTGGACAAGAAATTCAAGCGTTTTGCCGAGCCCTTCTTGCTGACTATTGATCATTTCATTGAACTGTGCGAGGTGGCTATTAAAACGGGTAATTTCTTCGGCGATGTCCACCTTATCGGCAAAAAGACATATTTCTTTCATTAGGCGTTCATCATTTTCATTGACAGAGACTGCCTTTAAGACTTCCTGCATCTTGAGAAGCAGCTTCTCTTTGTATTTTTGAACGGCGTCAGGAGCTTTCTCTGTGATACGGCCGATGGCAGCTTTCAACTTGTCCAAACGCTGCAAGATGTCTGATTGTAGAGCTTCCCCTTCGCGAAGTTTCATCTGGAGAAGCTGATCTAATGCCTGCAAAAACAAGCTCTTCAAGGCATCCTTGATGAGCTCTTCATCCTGAATCTCATCTTCATGCGTGAGAATCCCCTCTTCCTCTGCAAGCAAGCTCAGTGAGAACTGCCCTGCTGGAATTTCAAGCGCATCAGCAATTTGATCCCAGGCAGATTTTAATTGGATAACTAGCGGCAAATTAGGAACGACGATAGACGAGGTGCCTTGATTGAAGGCCACGCTTAAACGGACATTCACCTGGCCGCGTAGAACCTTCTCGCCAATCCATTTTTTGATCGCGCCGTCGAACCGAATCAACAGTTTGGGCAAAAAGGTGTTTATTTCAAGGAATTTACGATTGACTGACTGGAGCTCAACGACAAACCGCCCTAGGGGAACAACTAAAATGGAACGGCTATATGCCGTCATACTTTTGAGCATGTGACCATGGAATAAATCTTATAAGATAGACGTAACCATAGCAAAATAAATCCTTTCCTGTCAATTGGCAATACAGGGAAACAGCGACTCCCGTAAATAAATTATTTTTCCTTATTTTAGGAAAATACAAACTCTCGATTTAAACCAGACAAGGAGGTTTTCTTACGATAGGTTCTCTCGCCGCCCGATCTTGATTAAATTTCATTCAAAAACACTCTCTCAATTACTCAGGCACCACAATGAGCTCTATTTTAAGATGTGTTAAATGCTGCCACTTTGCTTTTATTTCGATCCGTAATCCAAAGGAAAAGATCTTCCCAAGAAGGCACGTAAAGTTCTGTAAAAATCGATTGCTGTCGTCGCCAAAAACGAGCCCTTGATCCAGCTTTTTTTACCGCTGCTTGAAAAAGGCCGCAACAGTGCTGCTGCACTTGATCTATAAAAAACGCTAAAAACATTAACATAGCTAACACATGGCTCAGGTGTTGATGACCATGCCCATAATTATGCTCAAAGTTATAACCTTGATTTTTGAGAGTGTTAAATGTTTCATTTTCAACTTTCCATCTAGCTCGGCCTCCTTTTGACAGTTGATGAACGTTATCCTTCGTTACAAGAATATCTGTAACCCATGAGAAATGTCCGATTAGTTTTCCCTTTAAATCCTTAACAATGCAATCAATGAAGTTAACCTCAAAATCGTGATTCGCATTGTTTAATGGAATTTTGTTATAAAAATTAAGTTCGATGATTTCTTTTTTTGTTTTTACAATCTCTTTAGTAAGCTCCATTCCCTTCAGCCATTCAAACAGACTTGGATTGCCTGTGGGATTAACCCCAAAAATGAAATGTGCCCCCATTTCGATTATAGGCCTAATATAGGGAGCTTTTGAGCTCAAAGCATCGTTTGTAAAAATAACTTTGAGGCGTGGGTGTTCGGCATGAAAATGACCTACAAATCGCCTAAATGCGTTTTGCTCACAATCGTTTTTTGTAGAACCATCAGACTTAGAAATAGGTTCTGGGCAAAAGGGAAAGACTTCTTTGCGATCAGGATGAATCAACACACCTGCTAACATCTGATGATAATAAGTAATCCTGCCATCTTTATGATGCTTCTCGCAGCAATTAGAGCAGTGCACTTGTTCTGAAGAAAACATTCCAGTTCCATCGCAAGCAGCTAGAACATAACCATCTAAAAATTTGTAATCCTCAATAACTTTTCCTCGTTGCATAGATGAAAACAGGCTTGTAAATGCTTTTCGAAGCTGTTGAGGATCAACTTCGTCAAGTCTTTCTCTCATGTATGTATCGCAGGGGACTTTCTCGACGCCATATAGAGTTTTCAGATTATGCTTTACAGCGTCGTCATTAAGTCCTTGGTCGAATTGTAGCAGAGAGGGAAATTTGAGTCCGAATATAGCAAGCCCGGACATGAGGCAATCGGTTAGAGGAATTTTAGATTTCAATCCTCTCGTATCTCTTTTCATCTCTGGTACTTGCGAAAATACAGAGCGAGTTTTTGCTAGCATTCCTTTTGCAGAAAGCTGCGTTTTTTCAACAGAGTGAATTCCCATAGCGCTTTTCTTACCTATTGCGAAAAAATAGTTAGAATGGGAGTGTACCTTTCTGCGAAATTTTTTTTAACGGGAATTGCTGCATTGATGCCAGCGACTCCCGTAAATAAATTATTTTTCCTTATTTTAGGAAAATACAAACTCTCGATTTAAACCAGACAAGGAGGTTTTCTTACGATAGGTTCTCTCGCCGCCCGATCTTGATTAAATTTCATTCAAAAACACTCTCTCAATTACTCAGGCACCACAATGAGCTCTATTTTAAGATGTGTTAAATGCTGCCACTTTGCTTTTATTTCGATCCGTAATCCAAAGGAAAAGATCTTCCCAAGAAGGCACGTAAAGTTCTGTAAAAATCGATTGCTGTCGTCGCCAAAAACGAGCCCTTGATCCAGCTTTTTTTACCGCTGCTTGAAAAAGGCCGCAACAGTGCTGCTGCACTTGATCTATAAAAAACGCTAAAAACATTAACATAGCTAACACATGGCTCAGGTGTTGATGACCATGCCCATAATTATGCTCAAAGTTATAACCTTGATTTTTGAGAGTGTTAAATGTTTCATTTTCAACTTTCCATCTAGCTCGGCCTCCTTTTGACAGTTGATGAACGTTATCCTTCGTTACAAGAATATCTGTAACCCATGAGAAATGTCCGATTAGTTTTCCCTTTAAATCCTTAACAATGCAATCAATGAAGTTAACCTCAAAATCGTGATTCGCATTGTTTAATGGAATTTTGTTATAAAAATTAAGTTCGATGATTTCTTTTTTTGTTTTTACAATCTCTTTAGTAAGCTCCATTCCCTTCAGCCATTCAAACAGACTTGGATTGCCTGTGGGATTAACCCCAAAAATGAAATGTGCCCCCATTTCGATTATAGGCCTAATATAGGGAGCTTTTGAGCTCAAAGCATCGTTTGTAAAAATAACTTTGAGGCGTGGGTGTTCGGCATGAAAATGACCTACAAATCGCCTAAATGCGTTTTGCTCACAATCGTTTTTTGTAGAACCATCAGACTTAGAAATAGGTTCTGGGCAAAAGGGAAAGACTTCTTTGCGATCAGGATGAATCAACACACCTGCTAACATCTGATGATAATAAGTAATCCTGCCATCTTTATGATGCTTCTCGCAGCAATTAGAGCAGTGCACTTGTTCTGAAGAAAACATTCCAGTTCCATCGCAAGCAGCTAGAACATAACCATCTAAAAATTTGTAATCCTCAATAACTTTTCCTCGTTGCATAGATGAAAACAGGCTTGTAAATGCTTTTCGAAGCTGTTGAGGATCAACTTCGTCAAGTCTTTCTCTCATGTATGTATCGCAGGGGACTTTCTCGACGCCATATAGAGTTTTCAGATTATGCTTTACAGCGTCGTCATTAAGTCCTTGGTCGAATTGTAGCAGAGAGGGAAATTTGAGTCCGAATATAGCAAGCCCGGACATGAGGCAATCGGTTAGAGGAATTTTAGATTTCAATCCTCTCGTATCTCTTTTCATCTCTGGTACTTGCGAAAATACAGAGCGAGTTTTTGCTAGCATTCCTTTTGCAGAAAGCTGCGTTTTTTCAACAGAGTGAATTCCCATAGCGCTTTTCTTACCTATTGCGAAAAAATAGTTAGAATGGGAGTGTACCTTTCTGCGAAATTTTTTTTAACGGGAATTGCTGGCCTTGTTGCACAATAGCCTTCACAGCTTAGAAACATCGAGTTGCCCTATAGTGTCGGTTTACCCTATCCCAGTACGGCCTCTAGGCCACCTCAAGCACCCATTCAAACCTTGGCATCCCAAGATTATTCATCTTGTTAATTACCATACTCTTGCAAATCGCTTCTGTTTTCTGAGCTCCCATTGAACGGCTTTTCAATCCTTCTCCAAACATCTTCTTGATCCTAAACATCGCTGTCTCGACCAACGATCTCTCGTGATAACCCGAGCATATCTTCCAAAGCTTCCTTCCTTGCTCATCCCCACCAAATCCATGAATTGCGGCAATTGCACCATCTCGCTCTTTTTCCCAGCCCTCCTCCTCTTTACCCTTGTACGCTGCATCTCTTGGCGGTGGCACAACACACACTCCTCCTTTGTCATGGACTTTCTTACGAAACCTACTAGCGTCATAAGCTCCATCACCTCTAGCAGATTTCACCCTGCATGGCAAATTTTCCAACATATGTTCTGCTACCTCAGCATCTCCTTTATCATTCCCTGTTAGCTCACAGCACACAATGTCTTGGGTTTCTGCATCTATTCCAATGTGCAATTTCCTCCATGTCCTGCGTTTACTTTTTCCATGCACCTTCACTTTCCATTCTCCTTCTCCATGTACCTTAAGCCCTGTAGAATCGAAAATGATATGCCGAGCTTGCTTTCCTTTCGTCAATCGCCCGACTCTTTCATGAAGCGACTTAGCTCGTCGCGAAATCTGTGAATAGCTCGGTAATGGAAGATCGAGATCCATGGCTGTAAAAAGTGACTGGACAAAGCCTTGTAGGCTTCTTAGTGAGAGCTTATATACTTCTCTAAGGATCAGCAGCATTAGGATAGCTTCGTCAGAATATGTTGCTGGTCGTCCCGCTCGACAGGTATGATAGGAA
>JAHFTO010000005.1:0-13766 GCA_023269355.1 Chlamydiota bacterium
CGGGGTTTGCTTCATGATTTTTCGATTCCTCTAGGGTAAGGAAGAGGACTTTTTCTCCCTGGATCAACAGATGGTGAACGGGGATTCTGCGATCGTTAAGCAGCTCAAAGTGATCCAAATTAAAGATGTCATCTTTTTGGTACTTCCAATCGATGGCGTTGAGAGTGATATAGATCCCTTTAAATGCATCGGCGTATTTTGCTAAATGCTTATCGTTTTTAAGATAGGTAGAAAGAGGGAAAAAATCTTGGGTTCGCAATTGCCAGTTGCCCAAAGCGACCACCGAAGAATAGTCATTAAATTTCTCAGTCTTCCATTTTTCTAAAGCACTAGCAAAGCTGTCGTAATATTGGATTTGTGATTGATGCCAATCGATTCGTACGATTTGATCTTCTTTTTTCGGTGCTGCTTTTTGCGTTGTGACATCCAACTCCGTTTCATTGGAAACTTCTCGATGCGTATGTCGCTCTGTTTCCATCATCTGGTGATTGTCAGCATGATGTTTACAAGAGGAAAGCTTCTTTGTTAAGCAGCCCTCCAGGCGACTTACTATAAGCTGAATTTCTTTTTCCACCTCATACCTGTGGATGCCAATTTTTTCAATCCAGGGGAGCTGTTCAAAGATGGAGGAGACTTGCGCTAAACAACGCTTCATGTCTTTTTCCACCACGATGCTACTTTCTTCTTCTTTGCTAAGAGTTCCGTAGAGCTCGTCCGTTGAGAGATCTGTAGATTGGATCCAATGCGACTCTAAAAGCTCGAAGGCTTCTGATTGCGCCTGAGGGGTCAATGATTCATCCAGTAGGATTTGCAGGAGAATGAGCTGAGGGATCATCGCGAGCTCTTGCTGCAGAGCTTTATAGTTATCGCGTCCTTGTTCTTGGGTTTGATTGAAAATGACAAAGGCAAGGATATCATCGAATATCAGATCTCGATCGCTCTCGATCTTCAAGGTTTGGCGAATAATCTTGTCGACCTCTTCCGAGATGAGAAAGCGTACTCTCTGAGATTTGTTCAGTCCGCGCACGCGCCATGCGGCTTGTAAAAGATCGCGCAGGCGCATCTTACGACCAATCGTTACAAGAGAGATCGCATCCCATTTATGGGTGGTATCGTCCCCAATGGTATGGCTTTCATCCAAGAAGGTGGCGCGTTTTTCTTCAGAAAGAGAAGATAGTTCTAAAGCGATCTCCCCATTTCCTCGGGTGATCATTTTTTCCCCATTCGATGCGTAGAAAATAACCTCTTTGCCGCATTTAGAGGCCATAGAGTGAGCGATTTGATTATTGGTGCCATCTTTAAAATAACCGCCAGCGTCGGTAATCATGTCGAAAGCAATCTTTTTCTCTAGCAGGCTTAAGAGCATCTCTTCAGTGCTTCCTTCCTTGATGCGGACGACATTGTTGCGGCTATATTTCCAGAGGAGGCAAAGCGTTTGGGCATCCGTACCCTGTGCAGCCAAAGTCTTCAGAGCGTGGTGCATGCTAAGGGCATTCCAAAGGGTCCCTGTAAAGCCGATTCTCTTATTAAGAAAGAAAGCGATGAGAAGATGGGGGTTGCTGCTGAGTTTCTTGGAAAAGATCTTCATCTGAGGGAGGATCAAAGTAGTGACAAAGGCAATTTTTAGCTCAGGGCTTCTGTTGATGCGTTGGACGATTTCTTCTAGGTGGCATGGCTTGTAGTTGAAGAGGGGAATATCCAAGTTGCCTCTTAGGATCAAGAACGATTTCCAGGCTACAGTATCTTGCAAGGTGAATTTTTTGCCCTGGGTTTCCAGCTCTTTGATCGCTTGAGTTTGAAGGATTTTTATTTGACATTCGATCAAGGAAGCTGTGACTCCTGTCTTCATATAGCTCTGCAGTGTGTAGTTCATCACGACGTGACGCACAGCAAAGGAAGACCCTTTACTTGGAGAGCGTGTGGCATGGAAGGGGATGGCAAACAGCTCATTCAGATCTTCGTTGATGATTTCTTGGTCGAGGCCATACTTCTGATCGCACACTTGCATCAGGGTAAAGGGAAGCAGGTGAGAAATTTCTTCTCCCGCAAGGGCGACAATATTTCGAACCTCTGGCTCGAGGTTGTCATAAAACTGCTGCGCGGATGTTTGATGCTCGGTATCTCTGCAGAGATAATGCAAGAGATGCTCTGTATCCTTTTCATTCAGAGAGGCAAAAAACATTTTTACCTCTTTATTGGTAGAGCCTATTTCGTAGAGGTCTGCAGTCTTCAAACTCTCGATGATCGCTTTAGCCAAGGGCAGCTTGATTTTTTCTACGTAGATCTTATCGCTTAAAGGAGGAAGTACGACTGGATCCAGGTCTTGCTCTATTTGCTCCTGAGGGGAAGAAGGAATGCTCTCAAGGTTAGCGTGTACACTGAATAGATCTCCTAAATAGACATGGGAATAAATGAGCGCTAGTAATTTTAGTTCATGGGGCGCTGGGGCTTTGCCTTTTCCTAAGCTAAAGCAAACTTCAAGCATTACATTAAGAATGGTATCCGCCTCTTCAATCAAGGGATTGCCTTTGCCTCTTAAAAGATTGACGATCTGGCGCATGACGATGAGCTCAGCGGGAAGTTCTGCAGATGGATCCTTTTGAGAGAAGTGTTCAAAGCTTTGCTCAATAAATTTAAGCAAAAGGCAGTCAATACTTTTACTTCTCACGATGAGGCACTTTTCCTCATCTCGGATGTTCTTGAGAAGAAAGAGAATTGCCTCTAGAGATTCCTTGGTAAATTTTGTATCGCGCTCAAAATGCAAAGATTTAAGGTAGTGGTCCATTTCAAAGAGAATATTTTGCGTGTCGTGAGCGATGCTCTCAAAAAGTGCACCCGGCACGATGGCCATCGACAGGTCATCTC
Source organism: Chlamydiota bacterium (assembly GCA_023269355.1). Classification (GTDB taxonomy): domain Bacteria; phylum Chlamydiota; class Chlamydiia; order Chlamydiales; family Rhabdochlamydiaceae; genus CAJCIW01. Next base: position 2,866 of record JAHFTO010000005.1, read on the forward strand.
CATTAGCACGCAGTATTAAGAGCAGAGGTAAAAGCACTTTGGATTTGCCCGAGCCCATGATCATTTCCATCACGAGATTGATATTCCCTGTTTTGAAATACTCGGCTAATTTTGCGACGTTAGTGGGGCGCATCAGCATCTCTGAGCGGTACTCAAAGACAAGGTAGGCAGGATGCTCTTCTGGGATATATTCCCTCTTTGCTTGGAGCTCTAGAGCGAGCTGGTTGATAAGATTGTCAATTTTCTTTTGATCTTTTATTTTTTTAGCTTGGAGCTCTTGGGCGAGCTGGCTTGTGAGATCGTCGATTTTATTTTGATCCTGCTCTATTTTTTGCAGCTCTTGGACGAGCTGGCTCGTGAGATGATCGATTGTATTTTGATCTTTTTCTTTTTTTGCTTTCAGTTCTTGGGCAAGATCAAAGCTAAGATTGTGAATTTTATTTCGATCTTTCGCTTCATTTACTTGCAGTTCGTGCATGAGCTCGCTGATGAGAAGATCGATTTTATTTTGCTCTGAGGCCTTGGCGATTTTTTGCATGGTCTTTTGGGCTTTTTGACCTTGCTGCAACCTTGTTGCGTAGACTAAATAGGAGCCAATTTTTGCATACAGGGTGTTGATATCAGAGCTGCTTAAAGAAGGATTTCTTCGCAGCAGTGCTTCTGGTTTTTGTTTTCCAAAATTGAGGATCAGCTCTTCTAAAGTGATGACTTTGTGATGGCCCGCCCATTTTTTTAATTGAAGTTCGGTGAGGTTCACAGAGGAGGCTTGTTGATTGGCAAGTTCTGTAATATCTTTTTCTAATTGGATCAGCTGATTTTTGCTCTCCTGGTTACAAAAAGTGACTTGGTTGTTAATTTCATGAATATTTGTCTCTTTTGAGAAGGTATAACTCACCTCTGGAGGCTGATTCAGATGAAACTCGATATCTTCTTTTAAGCGATCGATTTCCTTGTTGTGCACAGGATTATCCGTTTTGCACCCTTTGATGAGGTCTACGAGTTCGCTTGCATCTTCTTTGCTTTTTGAGGGTTCGTCCTTTTCTACAAAATACTTCTTTTGAGCGCAAAGGTCAGAAAAAGAGTCCAATGCAGGCACTTTAAAAGAAGGGGTGATCGCGGGGAACTTAACGATTTTCTCATCCAACTTGTAATTTTTGGGCGTGACATCCTTAGGTGTGTGGATGCCCTTGCTTAAATTGGGGCGCAGAGCATTTTTGCGCACGGAGATAGCAGCAGCAAGCGCATTTTCTTGCCACTCTTTTTCATTTTTTTTCGTTTCCTCTAAGCCATAGCCCGTCTCTTGATAGGGAAGTGGAAATTGATCAGGAGCATCGAGAAGCGCCTCAAAAAACTCAGCCATTGGTTTGTCTTTGGCGTCATCGCTTACCCGCATAAAATGCAGGGCATTCCTCAGCCATAATTTTTCTTCAAGTAAACCCTGCTTTGCTACTTTGTAGTAGTGATAAAAGCTGTCGTGTATTGTTGTGGCCGCTCTAGTTAATAAAATATGGTCTTTTGGCTTTTTGTATGCGTCGTATGCATGGAAGGTAGGAAATTTAAACTGTTCCAAAGAGACATTAGGTTCTTCCCCACTTCCTTGCACTCCGATGGTTATTTGTTTGGATCCCACAGGATCGAGTTCTTTCAAACGCAGAAAAAGTTCTGGATCAAATTGATCATGCAGCAGTGTTTTTAAGATCAGAACCTCTTCATCCTTGTGCAATTTCAATGCGGTGGCATGGTTGTAGTGATTCAGGTAGGCTTTATACTCGAGCCTTAAGGTGTCTATGTTCACAACCGATGTCCCACTGTGGTTAAACAGGGAGTTTTGTAGAAGTAAAGAATGGGCGCGAAGGCGAAGGGAGATGGCATCTCCACACTCATCGCCTGTCACCTTGGCAATGTTGCAAATGGCTTCTAGAAGGGCGATCTCAGAGGGGGAATGCTTGGAGAGCTTTTCTGTATATCTCCGCTCGAAATAATAGGCAGCTTTTTCATAGTTTTGTGTGAGTGCGAAAATGTAGATCAAATAGAGAGTATCTTCTCTGGATTTACTTTTTAAGGAGCCATCGATCTGAAGATCGAACACTAAATAGTTTTGTGAAACCATTGCTCCATCTTCTAGATCTTTCTCGACCTGATAACGAGGTAAGAGAACTTCCTTTCTTTCGTAGCGACGCGCCTCTATTTTTTGTTTGGGGATAAGAATTTTGCATTTACCTTTGTTCTCAAGAAGAATAAAGCGAAGATAAGTTCGCATCTCGGAGACAGATGTTGTCAGATCCATCGAATAGTTAGGAAACTGATCGCAAATCAGTTTTTTATTTTTATCTGTTGTGAAGGAAAGCTTGAATCTTGGCAGTTCGATCTTCTTTAGTTTGTCATTTTGGTCGAACCACGCAAGTGTATATTTCTCATCCTCAATCGCCGTAAAGTCGTGGGGGTAGGTCAGTTTGTACGTGCTTTCACAATCGATGATATTAATCACTTCAAATTTCACAGGAAACGCTTGAGTGATATTCACTTCAAAATGGTATTTCCGAGAGGTGTTTTTATCGGTTGCTAAAATTATTGCAGGCCCCGTGTGTGCTTTCTGTATGGGCATCCAAAATGTGCAATTTTCTGTAAAGTAGCGGAAGGACGAGCTCAATAGCTCGCCTGGCACCAGTCGATGCCAACCAGCGTCTCCCCAATTCTGTTCGATGATGAGGTTGCCTTGATTCATGGAAACTAAGGTCTCGCGTCCCTTATTATCGAAAAAGGAATAGATATTTCCAGGGAGTATTGTTCCTCTTTCCACATGGGGGAAATGTTCTCTGAAGAGCGGATTTTGAAGAAGCGCTGCTGGAAGAAGCGTTCTTCCCTCTCGGGTGACCAAATTTCCAGTGAGTGGATAATAGGTATACTCTCCATCGGTTGTAGAATAGGAGGCGAATTGACCTTGCTCTAATCGGATCTTCCATGTCTTGTCTCTCTCGTTCGGGAGGAGCGCTTTTAAGACCCCGTTTAGGATCTTTTCATTAGGCGCTTTTGTGCCTAAGAGGATTTCGACCTCCAAGCCTAAGAGAGTTTGGATCCCCATTGCGCGGATTGCGACCGCTTCTAGCGCTTCTTTTACGATGAAGGGCTCACTTTTACTTAATGAAACCAGATTGTTTTCTTGGAGATAGACAAGTCCTGATAGTAAGAAAATGCAATCGTCTTCATCTAAACGCTCTTTATACCCGAGCTGAGCCATGAGTTCTGCGTAGATTAGACTTTTCTCTTGGGAGGTTAGGCCCATGCGGCTTAAGAAGTTCTTTAATTCTTCTATGGATGAATGAAAGAAGGGTTGATCTGGGCAAAATCCCTTAAGCTGGTGGGCAAGTTTTAAAAGAAAAACAGAGGTGGAAATTTCGTTATCTTCTCTAAATTGTAGATATTTTTTCTGAATAAAGTGAGAAAGTTGATTATCAAATCCATCGATTTTAAGACTCTTTTCTAAAGCCTCAAATTTAAAAATGCAACTTTCGAGAATGAGGCGATAAGCAGGATCTTTAAGTTTCTCTGAGTGCTTGGTGAAATATTCCAGAGTTTCAATGAGTGTCTCATTGAGTAGAGCATGAGCAAGCTCTTTGAAATCAGCATTAGAGAGCTCTTTGAAAGGCGAGGAACCTTGACTTAGAAGCTCCTTTTCATTTTCCCTGCGACAGCGATCTAGTCTAGATCCAAGCTTCAAAAGTCTTTCTGTATTGCCTACGCGATAGGCTCCGATATAGCGTAATGCTATCGTATCACCTCCGTTCTCTGGGTTGACTTTTTTGACTTCTTCAATGGTAAGAATAGATTTATCAACACCCGTCAGAGTAATTTTGCAGTTACCTGTTACTTCCACGACAAATTTCGGCTCAATGTCCGATTTGCGATCCAAAGATTTTAAGTTGGCGACACCTGAATGTTTTAAATGTGTAAGAGCTAAGGAGGTATCGCGTATCGCTTTGAGCCATGGAGGTAAAAACTCGCTCGCATAGATATAGGCATCTTTGACAGATTTGTCGGCTTCAGAAAATTCGGGTGTATTTTGCTGAATTTTGTCGATCACATCTGGGTATTCATTTCGAACTCGATCTTCAAATGTAGCTTCTTTCGAGTATCTGTCTTCTTCAAATTGGATTTCTAATCCAATCCCTTTCTTTATGCTACTTGGGAATTTATAGAGAGCTACGGTGTTTTTGTAATTTACCTCGGGTGTATTGAGGTTTTTCTGGATCTGGATCATCTCGCGATGCATTTGGGGGTGGGCAACGTGAAAAAAGAATTCAGATGGGAACAAAGAGGTGGATGGGAAAACCACCAGCCCGTGCCAAGCAGAGTTGGGATGGCCCAGCCGGCAAATCATCTGCTGTAAAAGCAGGATTTTCATAAAGGCGTAGATTTTATCCGAGGAGATGAGATAAGCATTGGGAATTGTAAAACAGCTTTTAAAGAGGTACTGTGCAAGGCAGCCCAATTGCTCGATGATCTTTTCCGATTTTTCAGGATCTTTTGCAATGACTTTTTCCCAATAGGAAACATCCATTTCAATCCCAGAAATCAACTGGATCAAACCTTTGTGCAAAGCGACATCCTCTTGATCAATCCACGCTTTTTCTGCAATGGAAATGGCCTCGCTGAGTGATTTTTCGATGGCATCGGCGTTCAAGCTTAATTTTTTAAAGAATTCCATCACATAACGACAAGGCTGAAGAAGGACAGGTTCTCCCGATTTTTGACGTAGTTCATCAAGAGGCAGTTCAAGAGCATGGGGATTCTCTGTCGATAATGAATAAAGTCTGCTGTAGTTCTCAAAACGGTATGAATTCATCTTGCGAACATAGAGAGCTGGAGTTTCTTTTTGTATCCACTCATGGATAGTGATTAAATGGGGCAGTACAGAATTGAGGTAGGCATCGCCAATGACTTTTTGGCGGTGCAGTTTGAGTAGAGAGCGGCATAATACCTGATGGCTTTTTGCAACCAAATGCCATTTTTTTAAAGCTTCTTCTGCACCATTTACGTGCCAATTGTTTTTTTGTAGAGAAGACACAGAGGGGAGGGTCACATCGTCGAGCAGGGATTGCAGCTTGATGTCGCAACTTAAGAGTTTGTAATCCTCAGGGTCTAGCTTAGTGCGCAGGAAGGCGAGTAACCCTTTCGAAGGACAGATGCCTGAGCGGTGAGTAGACATGAGCAGATGGGGAGCTGAAATAGACACATCTGCTTTTTCGGAGAGCTCAATGAGAGATTGCTCTTGGTAAAGGGTGCTTTCTTTAGTGTCGAACAAAATGCTTTTTAAAGCCTCGTACACATCTTTACCATTGTAGTTAGCTTCGTAACAACTATTTATCCCGCGCATGGTGAAGGATTGCATTTCATAAAGCGCTTGTAAAAAGTGATCAGATGTGAGTTTTGAGATAGGGACCGAGTTCCACTCACAATAACATTGGTGTTTTACTTTATGCCCGTGTCGGACCGATGGATGGTACTCAGCGCCTGCTCCTAGATTATAGAGGCGAAAGCTGACTGTATCATTTGACTCAGGAATGATTTCATAATAGATCTGATGCCCATGAGGATCTCCTGTCCATCCTCCAGCAATCAGCAAGCATTTTTTTTGACATAGCGCCTTCTCAATGGCACCCCTTAAATCCTTAATGGAAGAGGCTTGTTGTTGTAGAGCATTTATTGCACTATCAGATCTGGTTTCGTTTTTATTGGATTGATACCCAAGAATGAATGTGGCATCTAATTCTTCTAAGACTTGGCTGTCAATCTTCACCTTGCGCTTTTTTAAATAAGAGGAAATGTATTGAATCAGCGGCTGGGGTTGATACCCTTCTGACTGGGAGGATTTCCCAAATTCATCGGCATTGAGATGAAAAACGATCTTCCCATCCGAATGAGTGACCAGATCGATATGTTGGAATTCGTGTGTGAGACCCTTGGATTCTTTTGGAATACTTGTAGACTCAATTTCTTCATCGATCTCATCCGACACTTCTTCTACTTTAGGGAGGAAGATTTGCAGATCGATTAACTGCTTAAGTTTTTCGGAGGGGCTTTTACTTGGATCCTTAAAGTCGATCGTGTTTTCTTGCTTGATTTCAGAGATGCTATTCAATAATTCTTCATCTAAATCTTCGACCCAATTTTTGCTTTCGGTAGAAAGAGATACTAAGCACTGAAAGAGTTTTGTGATTTGGAAGTGCTCTTTGCTAGAGGGGTCTTTTTTTTTAGGGTTTCGGATGTATTGCAGGCAGAGGGTTCGAGCGAGGGTCTCATCTGGAGAAGGCTGCTCTTCTTTTTTACTTTTGTTTAAATAAGAATATTCAAGATGTTTATCAAAATGGGCATCCGCTTTTTTCAGCGTTTGTTCTTGTTTCAGAAGAATAGCATCCTGAGAAATTGGGGTCTTGTTAGAGAGTCGCTGGATTAATGACTCTACGGCATCGTAGCCTAGTTTTATTGTCTTTTGTTCTTCGGTCTTTTTAATGGAAGGAATAATATTCATAATTACCTGATGTTAAATAGTTTTTTTTGTTTAATATAAAAATATTATACTTTAATAATGGTTTTATTAAAATTGCATATTTAATTTTAATTTTTCGAATAAGGGTGGTTGGGGTAAGTGATGTAAGTTATTTATTTACAGAGAGATAGGTCTGATGTGATGGAAGGGGGTGATGTAAATTTAAATTAAAAATAACAACATTTAAGAGGCGGCCGATTTCTTGGCCGCATCAAATTTTATTTTGAGAACTCCTGGACGATTTGAACACCTAGCTCAATAAGTACAAAGAAGACAAGGGCGAGTAAAAACGCCTTTCCCCCAGGGACTTGGGGCTTGTGGCCCTGCTTTTTGATGTATCTGCCGACCCAGACCATAATGGGAGGGAACAGCCCAAAGAGGATCGCGCAGCTAAAGCCCCCTGCATAGCTAAGAGCGGTGATAAAAATATGCGGGTAGGAAAGGGCAACGATCGTTGGGGGGACAAATACTGCCAGGCATAGCAGTACTTTTTTAAAGCCTTTTTTCTTCACTTTAAGACCGTCAGCAAGGAAGTCCAGATAAGCCAGGGCAAGAGCAATATAAGAGGTTGTCATGGTCAAAAAGGCAAAGGCTTTCCCGATCCCAAAAACGATGGGATTTCCAAGGAGCTCTTTGAGGGGCATAATGGCATTCCACCCTTTTTTGGAAGCTTCTGCTAGGCCATAGGGGCCGTCTGCGGGAATGATGCCTAAGATGAGAAATTCCCAAACGAGGTAGACCATTAGAGGGATGCTCGTCCCCAGAATGATTGCAAGGCGCACTTTTTTGACGTTTCTGTCCATATAGGTCATGAGCGTCGGAATAATTACCTGAAACGTAAAGGCAGTAAAGAGCACGGGGAGGGCAAGCCATGCTTTGGACCAGTCTGTACGGACGAGGAGGCCTGTGTCCACGTGCTTATAGGAGACTGCAATAAACATAAAATACGTAATCGCAATCCCAACCATTAGAGTCACGTTGAGGCGATCGACCCATTTTGTTCCCAGGTAGACGACTGGAGAGAAGATTGCTGTATAGATCACAATAGCGAGCCAATCGGGAATACCTCCACCGAAAATTTGGTTTAGCACAGATCCTCCTCCGACGAGGTGAGCGATCATGACGGTGATGAATAGGAAGAGATAGACGATCCAGCAAATATTTTTTCCAATAGGGCCCAAAAGGCGCTCTGCCATCGTGATTAGGTTCGAGTCCTTGGGCATCCAAGAGCAGACTTCCAGAAGTAAAAGACCGGTGCAAAGCATAAAAAGCCAGCAGAGCAGATAGATCGCAACGGCAGGTAAGAATCCTCCCTCTCCTGTAGCCACTGGAAGGGCAAGCATTCCCACTCCCACCATGGTTCCAGCAATTAATAGGGAGCCTCCAAAAACATGACCTAACGAACGAAATATATGCACTGTTCTTTCCTCTAAATAGACTTAAATAGATGGGTAAAAACAATAACTTTTTTATCGGAAAATAGCAATCAAAATGGGCAGTATCGCCTCTTCACTCAAAACATTAAAATTTAAGTTGTCTGGAAGGTCCATTAAGTATGGCAGGTATTCATTGTCATGATTTCTGCAGACACTGTCTGCAGAAATCATGACCCCAATCAGAAAACAAAATGTGTAGTACTTCGAGTTCCGTAGCATCCATTAGGACTGAATTAGAAGTGCTATGGACTTTCAAGGGGCCAATAAGTATGATGGAAACCACATACGGGAGCGCTTTTCATGGAAGTTCAAGATTTGTCGCTAGAAGGGGTCAAGCGGATACAGCTCAAGGTTTTTTTTGACGATCGCGGTTTTTTTCGGGAAACCTTTCGGGCTCCTCTTTATGCCAAAGCGGGTATCCCAACAGAATTTGCGCAGGACAACCATTCATTTTCAAAAAAAGGAACGATCCGAGGAATGCATTTTCAGAGACATCCCGGCCAGGCAAAATTGATTACTGTGATGGAAGGAGAAATTTTTGATGTCGTTGTGGACATTTGCCCTGCTAGTCCGACATTTGGCAAGTGGGAAGGAGTGCATTTGAGCGCCAAAGATGGAGATCAGATTTTTATTCCGGTGGGATTTGCTCACGGATTTTGTGTGCTCAGCGAGACAGCGCATTTGTGCTACAAGGTGAGTACCGTGTATGATCCTGTAGAAGAGTTTGGTTTTCGCTACGATGATCCAACCGTTGGGATTGTGTGGCCTATTGAAAATCCTTTAGTTTCTGAGAGAGATCTTAAGAGTCCATTTTTGGAAGAGGTGGTAAGCAAGTCCTCTTCAATATTTATAAATAAGATTCAAGAGGATTTTCGATGACATTTAACAACGGACGACGAAGACAATGTGGAACACATGGCTGAGGAGGCCGGTGTTAAAGGTCGCGAAAAGGCCTTGAAGATTATTTATAAATATTGAAGAGGACTTGCTAATGATGAATGTTTGGGTGATTGGTTCTCAAGGTTTGCTAGGATCTGCTCTTTTGGATTGTTGCTTGCAAAAAGGAATCCAGGCTGTAGGTACATCTCATGGCGAAGCGGATATTTGCAACCTCGAGCAGCTCAGAGATAAAGTGAATGAGATTAAGCCGACCCATATCATTAATTGCGCTGCATATACCAATGTAGATGGTGCGGAGAAAGATTCAAAATCAGCGTTTGCTGTGAACTGCGAGGGTGCTGCAAATGCAGCGAGTGTCGCTAAAGAATACGGAGCGCGCTTTATTCATATTTCTACCGATTTTGTCTTTGATGGAAAAGGAGATCGCCCTTATCGCGAAGAAGATACGTGCGCACCGATCAATGAATACGGAAAGAGCAAATGGGAAGGCGAGAAGAAGGTGCTAGAGATCATGCCTACAGCGTGTATTATCAGAACTTCTTGGGTGTTTGGATCGCGAGGCAAAAATTTTATTTGTTCTTTGCTGGGTTGGTTTCAAGAGAGAGAGCAGCTGCAGATGGTCAGCGATCATAAGGGTAAGCCAACTTACTCTGTCGATCTTGCAGAGGCTGTGACAAGGCTTTTTAACGCAGAAGGGATTGTGCATTTTGCCAATAGCGGTGAAGTATCGAGATATCAGATCGCTATGGACCTGTGGGAAGCAATGAAACAAAAGGGCATTGAGATCAAGTGCCAGAGTATCCAACCCGTTCCCAGCAGTCAGTTTCAAGCAATTGCTGAAAGACCTTCTTATTCTGCGCTTGATACGAGTAAATATGTTTCGATGACTTCATTTAAGCCGCGTCCTTGGCTTGAGGCGGCAAGCGAGTTTTTAGATGGCACTTTCAAAGTTTAAACGTTTTCTTGTGACCGGCGGTGCGGGATTTATTGGTTCTGCATTTATTCGTTATGGACTCCAGTCTGTTTCTTTCTGTGAAAAGATCGTCAATCTCGATGCGCTCACCTATGCTGCCGATTTAAGAAATCTCTCTGAAGTGGAAAAGGATCCGCGCTATGTGTTTTGCAAAGGAGACATACGCGATGAAGCTTTGGTAGAAAAACTCTGCATCGAACATAAGATCGATGCGATTGTTCACTTTGCAGCAGAAAGTCATGTCGATCGTAGCATTGCTGGGCCCAAAGCGTTTTATGAAACGAATGTGGGAGGAACTTTGGCGCTGCTTGAAGTGGTGCGCAGGTTACCTCGTGTGCATTTTCATCACATTTCTACGGATGAGGTCTATGGTTCTTTAGAACAGGGCGGAGCTTTTACGGAAGATTCTCCGTATCTGCCTAATTCTCCGTATGCAGCATCCAAAGCTGCTTCGGATCATTTTGTAAGAGCCTATGCGCACACCTATGGACTTTCTACGACGATTTCTCATTGCACAAACAACTATGGCCCCGGACAGAATACAGAGAAGTTTATTCCGCGCATGATCTATGGATGCTACCACAAGAAAGATCTGCCTGTGTACGGGAAAGGCGCTAACGTGCGCGATTGGATTTTTGTCGATGACCATTCTGAGGCGGTTTGGTCGATTCTTGCCAAAGCTAAAAAGGGAAAAGTGTACGATGTGGGAGGCGGATGCGAGAGAACCAATGTCGATTTGCTCAAAAGTATTATTCAAGAGTTTTCTGATTTGAAAAAAGAAGATCCCAAAGATTTGACTTCGCTCATTGCATTTGTAACGGATCGCCCGGGACATGATTTCCGCTATGCGATTGATTGCACAAAGATAAAGCATGAGCTGGGTTGGCGGCCTCAGCATGATCTGCAGCTTGGAATTCGTAAAACAGTCGCTTGGTATTTAGAACATCCAGAAAGGTTAGTACTCATATGATCGGTGAAAAGAAAATTGCATGCGTGATTCCTGCGCGCTTAAAATCGACTCGGTTTCCTAATAAGATGCTAAGCA